>CAYPCK010000078.1:0-8079 GCA_964409185.1 uncultured Anaerolinea sp.
AACAATCACGGCAACTGCATCGCCTCCCTCACCTCTGCCATCGTCTGCTGGGCGATGACGCGGGCGCGGGAGGCGCCGCCGGTCAGCACATCCGTCACATAATCCGGTGTGGAGGCGAGTTCGGCGCGTTTGGCGCGGAAGGGTTCGAGATGCAGGTTCAAATTGGCGGCGAAGCGTTTCTTGCAATCCACGCACCCGATGCCGGCGCGGCGGCACTCGGTGTTGATCATGTCGACTTCTTCGGCGGGTGAAAAGATCTTGTGCATCGAAAAGACGTTGCACACATCGGGGTTGCCGGGATCGGTGCGTTTCATCCGCGCTGGGTCGGTAACCATATCCTTGACGCGCGCCGCGGTTTCTTCGGGCGTGGCGGCGAGTTCGATGTGATTGTTCAAACTTTTGCTCATCTTGGCTTTGCCGTCAATGCCCAGCACTTTCAGCACTTCGGTATGCTTGACCTGCGGCTCGATCAACGCCTTGGTGTTGTAGCGATAATTGAACGAACGCACGATCTCGCGCGCGAATTCCAGATGTGGAGCCTGATCTATGCCGACAGGGACGATATCCGATTTGTATAAAACGATATCGGCGGTCATCAACACGGGGTAGCCGAGCAACCCGTAGTTGGCGTTCTCGGGTTGTTGCGCGAGCTTCTCTTTGAAGGTCGGCAGGTCGGTGAGTTTGCCCATCTGCGTGACCATCGAAAGGTACGTGTGCAGTTCCATCACCTCAGGGACATGCGACTGCACGAACAAGATCGTTTCTTCGGGACGGATTCCTGCCGCAAGCCAATCAAGCGTCATCTCGATTGTGTTTTGCTTTAACTCCTGAGTAGTCTCCACCGTGGTCAGCGCGTGCACATCCACAATGCAATAGACGCAATCGTAGTCATCCTGCAACGCGACGTAATTTTGAATCGCGCCGAGATAATTTCCAAGATGTTGCCTCCCCGTCGGTCTGGCTCCCGAAAACACGCGTCCCTTTTTTGGCATGAAATGACCTCTTTGTTGTCGGTGGTCGAGTAGCGGCGCCGCGTATCGAGACCACCCAATAAAAAGTTTAGTTCTCAAACAAAATTTACTTTGCTTACCTTTTGATCTCGATACGCCCTCACTTCGTTCGGGCTACTCGACCAACAGCATATCATTCTCCAACCAACGTCCTCACCAGCCCCGCGACCTCCCCCGCCTCGGCATGACGATGCAACTGCAACTTCGAGAACAACAACTGCCCGTTGACGGTCACCTCGAAACGTCCGCCGTCCGACGGCACGAGTTTGATCTCCTCGATCACATGCTCGTAATGTTTGATCAACTCACCCATCAGGCTCACGGCCCGAGCGGTGTAATGTCAGACCGCGCAATAGACGATTTCGATCTTCACCATCGCGTCATCCTTTCGGGAAACGCCAAAATTATAACATGCGCGTTTGACAGCACATCGTCATACATGTATAACTCGCTGACATTCGATTCCTCGGAGAGACGCTTGTTCACGCCAACCAACCTCATCCTTGCCTTGTTGTTTTTTACCGCCGCCATGCTGTATGCCTCGGTGGGTCATGCGGGCGCATCGGGCTATCTCGCCATCATGTCGCTGTTCGGCATGGCTCCCGCCGAGATGAGACCTACCGCGCTGGTATTGAACATCCTCGTCGCGACCATCGCCACCGTTAAATTTTACCGCGCGGGGAATTTTTCCCGGCGCGTCTTCCTCCCCTTTGCGGTTGGTTCCATCCCCTTTGCCTTCATCGGCGGGGGACTTGCGCTTCCCGTTCAAATATACAAGCCCATCGTTGGCTTGGCGCTGTTGTATTCGGCGATCCGTTTGCTGCAAAGCACGCGCGCCAACGACAACGCCGCGGAATACAAACCTGTACCGGTATCAGTCGGTGTCAGTGTGGGAGTCGCCATCGGTCTGCTCTCCGGCCTCACCGGGGTCGGAGGCGGGATATTTCTCAGCCCCCTGATGGTGTTGATGCGTTGGGCGGATGCGCGGCATACGGCGGGAGTTTCCGCGGCGTTCATCCTCGTCAATTCCATTGCGGGACTGCTTGGCAACCTCGCCGCGGTGGGCAACCTGCCAGCCTCTCTCCCCCTTCTGGCTGTTGCGGTTGCGGTTGGAGGCTACTTCGGGGCGGAATATGGGAGTAAGAGGCTGAGCAATGCGACCATCAAGCGGTTCCTCGCGTTGGTGCTTGTGATCGGCGGGCTGAAAATGATCGTCGAGGGCTTGTAAAAGTTATTGCCGCGCGGGATTTGGCGTGGTGGAATTGGAGGGAGGGTGAATCCATCACCTTGCGAAGGTTATGCCTTTCAGTCAGGCGTCAAATCCAATTTGACCGCTGACCGCGGACGACCGCCTCATGAGTAAGAGCAACGGTCCGCCGTCGTCGGTCAAAACGCAAGGAATACGCAGACATGCGTAAGGTGAGTTAATTTTTTTCATATTGAATTGGTTCAACCCCTCGATTCATTTTCTCTTTCCTCTTCCGTTCCCTCGGATAGTAAAACGTCTCGCGCAACTGCGGCGTGACGAGGCTGGTCTCGCGGTGACCCATGCGCGTGCCGTGAAACTGCATAAAGCGAAACCAGAAAATCGAAGCGATGTTCTTCCACAACACGCGCTCACGCGCCGCATGCCACAAATCGCTGAAAATATTGGTAATCGCCAGCCGCGCGAAATCATAGACATTGAAATGCGTCTCGGGGTAAACCTTTTTGAACGCCATCGCTTCGCGGCGGTAGCGGTTGAACACGCCTTGCGGCGTTTCATGGTGAATGTGGATGATCTCCGCGTCGGCGACATACGCGATCTTGCAGTCTTGTTCTTTTGCCCATTTCGCCCACGCCAGGTCTTCGAGTCCGGTCAACGTTTCGTCGTACGGATTCTTCTCCCACAAACTTTTTCGAATGGCGGCGTTGGCGTTGTTGCAAAACGCGGTGGGCTGGTTCGGGTTGCTCGCGTCGGGGTACCACTGATGGAAAATCTGCTGTTCGGAATATATTGCCGAGTCGGGTCCGCGCTGTTTGCCGTAGGCGAGGGCGACGCGCTCATCCTCGAACGGACGCAGCAACGACTCCAGCCAATCGGGATACACGGGATAGACATGCGCGCTGGCAATGACCACGAACTCACTCGTCGCTTCTCGTACACCGAAGTTGAGCGACCTCCCGAACGTAAACTCCTCCGATGCGATTCGCACGATCCGCGCGCCGAAGGATTCGGCGATGGATACGGTGGCGTCGGTCGAGCCTGAATCGACGAGAATGATTTCGACATCGGTGAGGGTTTGATGTTTTATTCCCTCCAACAAACGCCCGATATGTTTCTCCTCGTTATACGCGCGAATGACGATGGAACAATTCATGCTCAACAAAAAAGTTTTCGCGCGAAATCCTGCATTTCCAGCGATAACGAATACCCAGCCGGGGGCTGTTCGATCAAATATCGGCATGCCTGTACTTGATAGAAATTATCGACGTTGATGCGCGTGGACAGCAGTTTCACTTGTTTTTGATTCTGGAGATACGCATAGGCTTGGAGGAACGGCATCCATTCGATCGGATCGTTTGGAGTCAGCCCGAGTTTTTGCGCCTCGGCGCCGAGGCGCGCCACTTCCTCCCAGTCGCCGCGCTGACGGGCAAGGTCGGCTTTTTGATAGTAGTAACACCACGCATGCGCGGGCTCATCGCCGAACAGGTCTGCCGGGGGGGCCGGCGAATCTCCCTGAGGCAGAATCACGCTCAAATCGGAGCGCGAAGCGATAAGCATCGTCCGCTCTGAATCGTAGATGGAAAGTTCCGGCGCATCCCCGTTCAGGACGCGCATGCAGGTATTGTCCCGCGCCTGGGCAAAAAACACAATGCGGTCGAATGCGCGCGTGAGCAAGTTGCCGCGCCGCAACGGGGTTTCCTCCCCAACGCCGGTAAGAATCTGCGCGATCGCGTCGGGCGTCAATACCGCGGAGGGCAGGGGAATCTCGATCGGAATTTTAGGCTGCGGTTGCGGGCGATAGATCAAGTTGGCGGGACCCCAGATGAAATAATCCTCCTGAATGGGCGCGGACGGATACGAAGCGACGAGCGTGACACCCTCCTGAAGATCCGGCGCGCGCCACGAAACCTGCCACCAAAAATTTCTCACCTCGTCCGTCTCGAGCGCGCCGCGCGCCGCGTTGGAAAAATGCGTCACGCTTGCGACAAAGGTTAGCAATGCCACAACTGCAAATTGCGCCCGCGCAGATGTGAAGAAGGTCAACAAGGCGGCAATCAGCATGGCGACGCCGGGGGCGCTGGCAAACGCATAGCGCGTATATTCGCCAAAATCCGCATGACGATTTACGATGATGACCGGCAACAGGGCGATTGCCGCCGCGGCAAACCCGGTCCACATCGTTTGTTTTTGCCAGGCGGGATGCGGCGATCGTTCTTCCCGTGCGGCTGTGTCCGCCTGCCCCAGCCGGATGACGCCGCCCAAGGCGAGGGACGCCGCCAGTAACCCGACTCCAGCCGCGATATACGTATCCCTCAACCGCAGTCCAAAAAACAAATTATGGAAGGGAATCGCCCATGCGAGAAACGTGACGCGCAGGATGTCCTGCCCCCAATGGACGAGCCACCATAAGCCGGTCAGCGGCGAGGCGAATAATTGACCGAGTTGGATGCCGACATCCGTGGATTGCCGCGCCGACTCAAAGATGAACAACCGCCAGATCAGGAACACCACGGGGGCAGTGAGCGATGGCGCCCACAGACGGGCAACCAGCGCGGAGAGTTGACGGAACGTCAACCTCTTTTGCTTGAGCGCAAACTGCGCGATCAAACCGAAGCGCAGAATCTCCAAGCCGATGGCGTATTCCACGAGGGCGGGATAGACGATACCGGTGACGATCGTCAGCGTTACCCAAAGAGTCCTGCGCCACGGCTCGGAAGAGTGGATGGACTTCAAGGTCGCCGTAATGGAAACCAGCGCGAGACACATGCTAAAGATCTGCGCTTGATAGTCAATGGGGTTGATCTGCGAGAGAAAACCGGGGTACAACAAAAAGAGCAGAGCGGCAACGAAGTGATGCCGCCGATGGTTCTCCCAGGTCATTTCCAGGGCGAGGAAGAATGCCCAGCCGGCGATCACGCGGAATAAATAAGCGCTGATGTGGTAAAAGAGGATTCGGTCCCCGAACAATTCGTAGGCAAATTGCATCACGTATCCGCGGGCTGGGCGGTCAATGGCGTAGATCTCGTGGAAGAACGCCGACCCCTGCGAGTGCGCGTCGTAGATCAGGAACCAATCGTCTTTGAACAGCCCGAGTTGATTCGCGAGCGGCAGGTATGTCAATGCCCCGATCAGCGCGAGCAGGATCAGGTAAAACCAGTTTTGCTGGGGGGAGGTCTGCTCCTTTGGCGTGCCAGGGTCACTGTTCGTGGGTCGTCTCATAGCCCAATCTTATCAATAAATCCCCCGCGATCTCGTTGAAGATTTTGACATGCTCCGGTGTAAAATATTTTTTCCATTCCCCTGTTTTCCCCGAACGGAAGGTGGGAGAACGGCTGGGGTTGATGGCGGATTCGAGGGAGTCGAGAATCAACCGTCTGGGCGTCCGAAGCGGGACGCGGGCGAGGAAGTGGTCCATGATGCGGGTCAGCGACGCGGCGCGGTCATGGATCAAGTCTTCGAAATGAATAGCCAACACTTCGGGGTGATTCAGCCAATCCACGTAGGGAGCGAAGCGTTCGGCGATGTTCGGGAATTCCACGCTTGCATCAAGTCTACCTAAGATGCTAACCTTGAGGCGTGAATCAAAATCGGGAAGCGACTGGTAATACGCGTGATGGACGTGGGACTTTTCCATTTCGGTGACGTAGAATACATGCGAAACGGCCACATCGCGCGGGTCGCGGAAGATGAAATATGGAATGAATTTGGGGGAACAAATGCGGGCAATTGCTTCGGGTCGCGCAAAGAGATGCGCGGAGGCGACATCGCATGGACGAAGCGAATCCAGCCAGCGAAGCGCCTGTTCGTGCGAACGCTTGATTCCGCTTTCGCCTTCGAATTCCGCGTAAAACGAATGCAATCGTTTGGCATACGGCGCGACTCTTGAAAAGCCAAGCAAAATTTGATCGAGCAGGTGCGTGCCGCTTTTGGGGAAGGAAATGCCGAGGAGAACGGGAAAGGTAGTTGGTTGCGATAAAAACCGTAGTTGCTGAATTAGTTTCTCTGATTGATAAACCGACCGGCGGACTATTGATTTGAGGGACATGAATAATTTGTACCGCGAAGCCCGCTAGGAGCGCAAAGAAAATTTATTAACTTCGCAGGCTTCGCGCTCTTCGCGGTGTATGATTTTACTTTGCTTCTTTCATCGCTTCTTTGAATTCGACCAGCGCCTGAATCGGCGTGGGGTCAACGCCGTAGCCCATGGCGAGATAATATGACATGTAGTCGCCGAATAGAATCAGGGTCCACATGTGGGCGAGGGGAGTGTTCCCGCGCGCGTCTACGTAGTCCGTGTTCATCCCTTCGAGCATGAAGGCTTTGCGCGTCAGGTCGGACCTCAACCTGTTGCGCGGATGGTCGGAGGGCGCGCGCAGGAAGAGAGTCATCGTGTGGGCGTTGAGAGTCTCCTGCGGGTTCATCGTCCCAGCCAAAGTGTTGTGGTCCGCTTCGGGGAGAAATTCGAAATTCGCGCCCGCTTTCGCCACTTCGTTGATCTGTCCCTTCCAGCGGCGGGCAACAGCCGTGAGTAAACCTGAACCAACAAACGTGACCCACCTCCCCATCAGTTGACCGGCGTAACGCTTAGCTGGGTTCTTCACCGCAGGCACATCCGCTTTGAGGTGTTGCTGAGTCCGCTTCATTGCCGCGACCGCTTCTTCCATTTCTTTCGATTGATCGGGGATGAAGCCGAGTCGTTGGAACATGGCGAGCAGCAAACCGAAGGAGAATCCCACCGCGGCGCGGGGTTGGCCGGAGTGATCGAACGTCCAAAGCGGGATGTTATTTTCATTCGCCCGTTTTGCCAGTTCGCCGCCCGTGCACACGACAATGACGCGGCATTCCGCTTTGCGCGCGGCTTCGAAGGCGTCGAGAGTCTCCTCAGTATTGCCTGAATGAGAAGAACAGATCACGAGTGTCTCCTGTCCGCGCGCGAAAAGCGGGAGGGAATAATCTCGATGGACTGAAACAGGCAAAAGGGAGAGCGAAGCGCAGTACGAGGCGAGCAGGTCCGCGCCGATGGCGGATCCGCCCATGCCAGCGATCACAACTTGTTTGAAATCCTTCCAATCGGGCAAGGGATGTTTCATGCCGAGTTGATAGGCAAAGGCGAGCTGGTCGGGGAGACCGTCAATCTCGCCGAGCATGTTGAGCGTATCGAGTTGTTTGAAGCGTTCGAGGTCGTCGAGATTCATGCAGAGGCTTCCTGTTTCATTTCAAGTTTTCTGCCGCTGAAGATGGCGAGCAGGATGAAGACCCAGCCAATGGCATCGAGGAAGGGGAACACGCGCATGGACATCAAAATGAACTCGAAAAGGCTTCTGTTGTTGGAAAAGTCGCTGGAGAGTTCCGAAAGCAACGCCGGGAACAGTGTCGCAAAGAAGGTCGAGAACGAGAGCACAAGGAAACCGACGATCGCGAAAAGCGAGGCGCGTCCGTTGCGCTTCCAACGAATGATCGCCAGCACAATCCCGACGAACCACAAGATGAACAGCGGCAATCGGAACAGAAGCGGTCTGAGAATATTTGCATAATCCATTGCGGTACTCCTTCGTTATGCTGAAGCCTTAATGAACTCCGCCAGGTCTTTCTTCATCTGTTTGAGCGAAGGGATGTGAATGTACATCATGTGACCCGCGTCGTAATATTCCATGGTGATGTTTTTGCGAGTCTCTTCGTCCAAGCCAAGATGGTTAAACGTGTATTCGGCGGCAAAGTATGGCGTACCGAGATCGTAATAGCCGTTCGCCACAAACACTTTGAGATACGGGTTATACGTCATCGCAGCGCGCAGGGTTTCACCGACGTTGACATACGCATTCTCGAATTCCTTGTACGACCACGGATGCACAAACCCGCTCA
>CAYPCK010000079.1:0-8077 GCA_964409185.1 uncultured Anaerolinea sp.
CGTTCGAATGATCGATCCCGGCGTTTGCGCAGACGAAGCCGAGTTTGTGCTCGACAATGATCGCCCCAACGCGCGTCCGCAAGACTTCGTTGCTCTCTTGCAGGATCAGTTCGACGACGCGCGGCTCTTTTTCCGTTTGTTTGGCGAGTTCATTGGCTCGTTGGGATGGTGTAACGGTTGCGAGGTTGACCGAACGTCCCTCGGCTTTGGAAACGATCTTTTGTGCCATCACCAAGATATCGCCATCGCGTAATTCGATACCCGTGACTTCCAACGCCCGGAGAACAATATCCGCCAGGTTGTCGCCGTGGCGGATGAGGGGAATTTTTGAGAGGGGGGTGAGGGTTAGAGGCATATTGCGTAATGCGTACTGCGTATTACGCCCTACGCAGTACGAAGCATGACTACGACCTCTTCACGCCTGTTATCCTGATCCCCGCATGCGTCGAGCCGTATTGCTTGTTGATGTTGATCAATACGCTCGTCAACCCTTCGACGACTGCTGAATTTTCAATCGGTCCCGCGTCCCAGCCGGTAAACCCTGCCGCTTGAACTAGTTTGAGTACTTCGGCGCGGGCATCCTTGCTGGTGCCGGTGACAAGAACGTCGCACCCAATATCATCGTCCTCGAAGAGGTGCTCGTGCGAAATATTCTGAAAGGCGGCGACCACTTCCACGCCTTCGCCGACGATCTCTTTGGCTTCCTGCGCCGCAGAGCCGGCGGGCGGCATCTGCACCTTGGTTACCTTCGGCGGCACGAGCGGGACCGTCACGTCGATGAGAATCTTGCCTTTGAGCACATCCTTCACCGACTCAAGCGTTTCGCGGTGCGCGGCGTACGGGACGGTCAACACGACAATATCTGCCAGTTGGGCGGCTTCCAGGTTGGACGCGCCCACGATTGAGGTTGCCCCTTCTGCCAACTGCATGATCTCCGATGCGGCAGTGACGGCCTTTTCCGAGGAGCGCGAGCCGATCAACACTTTATAGCCCGCCGCCGCCCAGCGATAGGCGAGTCCTTTGCCTTCCTTGCCGGTTCCGCCCACCACAGCGATCGTGGGGAGCAGGGGTTCTTTTTCCTGATAGGGTTCCATGTCATAACACCTTTGCAGCTTCTTTTTGATACCGCTCCCATACCTGCGGCGCAAGTTCCCGCGCCCGGGCTGAGATTTCCGCCTCGTCCAGCGTGAGCAGTTCTCGTTCTTTCATCAGTACTTTTCCGCCGACGATGGTTGTGGTTACCATGCTTTGTTGAATACCGAAGATGATGTGCCACGGCAGGTTGCCGGCGGTCACCGGTGTGTTGGGATGGTAATCCACAAAAATAATATCGGCAACCGCGCCCAGGCTCAATTGCCCGATGGGAGCAGTAGGGAAGAACACATTTGCCAGCGCGGCGTTGTTGTAGATTGCCATTTGCGTCACATCGTATCCGCCCATGCGACGCGGATCGCGGTGGTGGACCTTGTGGAGTAAATACGCGGCTTTCCACTCCTCCCACATGGCATTGGAGAATCCGTCGTTGCCAAGGCAGACTTTGATTCCCAGCCTCAGCATGGATTCGACCTGCGCCACGCCGACCCCGTTGTTCATGTTCGAGCGAGGCTGGTGAGAGAGCCAGGCGCCGGTCTCGGCGAGAATGTCCATCTCGCGCGCGTCGAAGTGGACTCCGTGCGCGGTGATGGTCTTTGACCCAAGAATGTCAAATTTTTGCAGGCGATCAATCACGCGCATGCCCGTTTTATTCAGGCTGTCATATTCATCCGATTCGTGCTCGGCGGCGTGGATGTGAAAGCCGCAGCCGTCGGGAACAGACTGGCGGCATAAATCCAACGAAGCGTCTGAAAGCGTCAGGCTGGCAT
The DNA here is from genome assembly GCA_964409185.1 of uncultured Anaerolinea sp. Lineage (GTDB taxonomy): Bacteria > Chloroflexota > Anaerolineae > Anaerolineales > Villigracilaceae > Defluviilinea. The sequence goes on from CAYPCK010000079.1 coordinate 1,863, forward strand.
GCAAGCCGAACGTCGCGGCGAGAAGCGGGCTTTTCGTCTTTTTGATGAAGCGGACGTTTTCTTGAATCCCCGCTTTCATTTTGGCTTCGCCGTCGCGATCGGTCACTTCGTAGCACAATACCGCGCGCAAGCCGGATTCTTCCACGGCATCGCCAAGGATGTCGAGCGAGCCGTCGATTGCGTTGGGCGAGGCATGATGATCGATGAGCGTGGTCGTGCCGTGTTTGATCGCATCCACGAGGCAGGGCAAGGCGGAATATTTCATGCTTTCCGCATCAAGCGACCGATCAAGAGGCCACCACAGGCGTTGCAGGATTTCAGGAAAGTCTTTCGGCGCAGGACCGGGGATCGCCATGCCGCGCGCGTACGCGCCATAAAAATGGGTGTGGGCGCAAATATTGCCCGGCATGACGAATTGACCGCGCGCGTCAAGTTTTTCTTCGTTGGGAAACTGCTTGACCAGTTCTGCGGATGCGCCGAGCGCTCGGATGCGATCCCCATCGATCAACAACGCGTGATCGTCAAGAATGCGATTCTCTTTTTCCCAGGTGACCAGCGTTGCGTTTGTGATTAACATGTCAGCCGAGCCCAAATTGATTTGGATGCGGGAGGCGCAAACCGTTTGCCGCGATTTCCTGCACGGCAAGGTACGCCGCTTCGCGCACTTCGAGGTCTTCGCCGTAGATGCCGCCATACAACGCGGCGACAATCCCTTCGTTGGCGATCGGTTTGAGATACGGCAGGGCGGCAAGCCGCTCTTCAGTACTGCCGAATTTGAAGGCACTAAGTAAAACTTCGGTGGCGGATCCGCTTTTTGGAACGCCCATACCTTGCTTGCCGGCAAACTCGATCAGCCATGGCGCATCAGACGGGTTGGGTAATTTATGTGGTACGCGCGGGTCGGCGTGGGCGGCTTGCTCGAGATATTGCGAAGCCAGGTTTCGCACCACCCACTGGTCGTCCTCCACTTGCATTTTTTGAAGCAGTTCGACCGCCCAGGGTTGTTCGATGCGCGCCAACCCGTGGACAACCGCGCGCCGCACCATGATGTCCGGTAGCGCCGCGCCTTCGCGCAGAACGGGATGTCCTTCCACCGCATCGTTCGCCAGTGCTTCTGCCGCGGCCTTGCGAAGTTCCTCATCCCCTTGAAGCAACGCGCGCGCGACCGCCTCCAGTGATTTTTCAGTGCCGATGGCGACCAGCGCCAAACACGCCGCGCGACGGACGGGACCGAACGGCGATTGCAACGCGCCTTCGAGCAGTTCAACCGACTTTGTATCGCGGATGCCTCCGCAGCCCAATGCGGCAAGCGGAATGACCTCAAACGACCGCGAAGTTAGCAATTGTCGGAACAAGGTTCCGGCGCCGGGATCTCTGCTGGCGACGAAAGCCGCCAGGGCTTGCCCGCGCATGCCGAGAGGTTGTCCTTCGGATTGAAGGATGTTCAGTAAAGCGGCGAACACCTTGCCGCGCCATGCCGCATCGCGAGACGCATCGCGCAGCCAGTGCGCCACCGTGAACAAATCCACATGCAGCGGCGGGTTGGAATCCTTCAGCATCGACTCGACGACCGGTGATGCGTCGCCGCGCGCCGCGAGGTAGTGCATGGCTACATCCCTGCCGTTCCACACGGGTTGCGTGAGCAGGGACTGATAAGACTCATTATCTCCGATTGCTTGACCGGCGAGATAGCCGTTGAGGACGGAATGCAGGAAGCGCATCTTATTGCCGGTGTGTGAAACCAGCAAACCGCTATCCACCATTTTGCTCAACAAGCCGTGCGTGGGGGTATCTCTCGCTTTGGATTTTTTGATGCGTATCTTTTGTGATTCTGTGAGGGGGGCTTTTTCACCCTCGACAGATTGAGTGACCGTATCCGCGCTTTCGATGGGTTTGTCATCGACGATGTCATACTGTTTGACCCAGGCGCGGGCTGAGCGCGGGTCGAACACCGGTTGCGAGGTAAGCACCACCTGCATGGCGAGCAGTTCGAGGGCGGCAACGGGCGTCCCGCCGGGCGCAACCCGCCGAACGTGCGTGGCGATGGCGTCGAGGACACCGGGACCCAAACTGTCGCCGGCATACGCGCCCCACACTTTGAGAGTCAGCTCAAATGGGGTGAGACCGAGGTCGTCCGACGTCACCCAGGAGTTGAGGAGGAGCGGGTCTGCCTGGACGGGACCGGTCTGCGCCCATGATTCGAGCGCGATCGATTGCGACCACAGTTCACCCCATCGCCGAATGAAATTGAAGGTCGCTTTTTGATCCCACGCGATCAAGGCGAGTGGGTTGAACCCTAAGCCGACCAATCCGTTCCGTTGATGAACGCAGCCTGTGGTCACGATGCGGATCTTCGGGTAAGCGTTGATCAATGCTTTGAACCAGGCGGTTACCTGTTGCTGGTTTTGCGCATCTAATTCGTCGAAACCATCGATCAGCAACAACGCGCGCCCGTTTTGCGCCGTTTCTTGAATGAACCCAGGCAGGCGACTCAGATCGAAGATTGGCGCAAATTCTGACACGGCGTTCGTCAACACCGTAAGAGGATCTTTCGAAGGGTCATTAGGCAGTGCCAGGTCGGCGACATGATACAGGTATGGAACCGCTTCTTCCCCGGCGTTCGCATCAAGCCTGACCTTGCGATTCGCCGCCAAGGATGCGAGATGCGCCAGTGCGACTGTTTTCCCCGCGCCAGCCGCGCCGACGATCACGATGTTCGAGCCGCCCGTAACCACTTCCTCCATGCTAAGGGTGGGAGCGCCGTATACCCCGGCAAGTTCGGGCCAACCGGGCATGTAGGGGAGGTCAATGAAATGATATCGTCTTGCAAAGGAATCACGCCCGGCTCCACACGCGCAGGCGGCGCAATGAGACGAGGCTCCTGGAGGATTTCATTGAGAGCGAACAGGGGGGCGGCAAGATGCATGCCCTGTGCGCGGCGAAGCGTGATCCGCCTGTGGTTATCCTCCAGTCCGCTTGTGCGGCGGACTTTGGCGGCTTCGCGGTTGGCTTTTGCATTTTCGCGAATCTGGTTGAAGAGCGGGCGCGCGCGAGCGGCGAGGTTGACGAATATGATTCCTACGATGAAACCAATGATGAAGGAGAGCGGGTCGATATGGGGTATTGGCATTGGACTTTAATTCGCGAAGAGGATGCGCCCGCAGGTGGGGCAGGTGAAGAGTTTCGATGCGGACCGCGCGTTTTGTTGTTCAGAAGGAGTGAGCGTTGTGCCGCATGCCGCGCAGGCCGAATCGCTGATGGTGGCGATGGCCACGCCGCGTTTTTGTTTTCGGAGTGAATCGTAGGTTTGAATCGAAGGCTGGGGGATTCCGCTCATCACTGCGGTTCGTTCGGCGTCGAGGCGTTCAACCTCTTTCTGCAAGCCATCGCTTTCTTTGCTCAGGTTGGCAAATTGATCCGATTTGCTGGATTTAACAAGTTCCAATCGGGCCTTCGCAGCTTGAAGATCCTTTTCAGCGAATTCAACGCCAGCCATCGCTTCCAGCTCGATGTTTTCGAGGGTGGCGAGGTGTTTTTTCAATGAAGCGACATCCATTTGCAGGTCTTGTAATTCTTTCGGGTTTTGAACCTTGCCGCTATACAGGCTTGCCTCCGCCTGATCGATCTTGATGCGCTGTTTTTCCACGACTGCTTCGCTGGCTTTCAGGGCGCGTTCCGCTTCCTGCACCTTGCTTTGGGAGGCGGCAAATGCTTCCATGGCGGCGCGCAGTTCCCCGTCGTTTTGAAGCGTTGCTTGAATCGTTTTGAGCCGCTCGTGGATCGTGTCCATCTGGTTGTCCACTTGTTGAAGTCGGTAGAGTCCCAACGCGGCGCTCATGTTTGGATTCTACTACGAAGTAGGTTACTGGGCGGGCAGGTTATAAAAGTTGTACACCGTTTGCGATAATTGGGCGAACAGGGTGGACACCGGTTCCCAAATGGTTTGCACGGGATGGTAGGCGTAGATGACCAGGACGTAATTGCCGCCGGGCGAATAGACAATACCGGAATCGCTGATGTTCTTGATGACGCCTGTGCTCGGTTCGGTGATCCAACCATGTTTGTGAGCCACCTGTGTGCCCTCCGGGACGCCGGCTTCGATCAGCACCCCGATCTTATCGAGCGCGAGAAAGTTGATCATCTGCTGGCAGATCTGGCTGTTGATCTTTTCGGGGTAGGCGGCGACCAGGGCGCCGCCGTTCTCGGTGGCGCATTGATAAATGTCGGTAAGCAACATGCCCGCGTCTGACGGGGTTGTCTGGTTGAAAGGATCCGGGTCGGTGAAAACATCCGCGCGCTGATTGGCGGGCGTGACGATCTTTTCAAGCAAGGGGCATGGGAATTCGGCGCTGCAAAAAAAGCCGGCAAGGAAGGTGTTTTCCAACCCGATCTGCTTCATATCCTCGGTCACCACGAGCGGGCCCCGAAATGGGTCGATGCTTTCCATCAACCGGTCGGCGGGCGGGTTCTCCGATTTTCGTATCATGTCGAGGATGAGTTCCGAGGATGATGCGTCCAGCGCGGCGCTCCCGTTTTTTACGAAATAAGAAACCATGATCGGAATTTTCACAGTGCTTGAGGCGGTGAATGGCACGTCGGGGTTGGTGGAAATGACCTGTCCCTTGTCCATGGCGAAATGGATCTCCTGTCCGTTCTGCAGATCGAAGAGATACAAACCGAGCACGCCGTCGAATTTTGCCACGGTGATATTTTGCTGGAGGAGGATCTCAAGATTCTGGAACGTGGGTCTCGCCGCCACACTGCGCTGATACGAAAGGGCAACTTTTCGGTTGGACGGTGAGCGCAGCGTGTCTTCGATCAGGCGCACAGCCCGATCGATGTCTAGGACGGTGCCGGGTTCGCCGGGCAGAAAGGTCGTGCTTCCGGGGACCGGTTGAGGCGGAGTGGGGGGCTGGTCGTAGCGCGCGGAAATTTCATCGCGCAAATAAGCGACCAGTCGCGTTTCGTCGATGGTGGCGCTCAATGGGATATCCACCGGGGCGGGATCGCGCTGCCATAAATAACTCCAGAACCCACCCCAGAAGGAACCGCCGGTGCGCTCAAGGTCGGCGGCGGCGATCATGGAATCCAGGTCCAATTGAAAACCGACCACCGAGGGGGCGACTTGAATGATCGAATTATTATATGTAATCTCGATGGGGGAAGAATATACCTGCAACACCCGCTCCGAGGCGATCTGGGGCGTCACACCTCCGACCGCCACGCCGGCGATGGTCATCCCGGCGGGATAGTTATTGCGCTGGCGGCTGTAACCGATTAATCCGATGACCACCAGCACCAACGCCACCGACAACAACCCAATGGAAATACCGCGCAGAACCGGTATCGAACTACTTCGTCTCACACTGCCTCCGATTTTCAAAAAAAGTATAACACACCCAAAATCACCTTTATGCTAGAATACCGACGCATCCTGCGCAGTTCTGCAATACGCTCACGCAGGTTTAAACCACTTGCAGGACGGGACCATGCTACGGTCGTTCTTGATCTACCTTTCCAAAGCGCCGTGGGCGCAGAGGATGATTACCCAGTGGAAATTTGCATGGCGGGCGGCATCGAGGTTTGTGGCCGGTGCGACCGTACAGGATGCGATTCGGGCGGTACGGGAACTTAATGCCAGGGGAATCAGCGCTACGCTTGATCAACTGGGGGAACATACCTCCACTGTGGAGGAAGCCAACAGCGCCGCGGACGCCATTATCGGAGTTTTAACGGAAATAGATAAAGCGGGGGTGAGAGCGAATGTCTCCATCAAACTGACCCAGATCGGCATGGGGTTGGACGAGGAGATCTGCCGCCAGAACCTTGTGCGAATCCTTGAACAGGCGCAAAAATGCAAAACCTTCATCCGCATTGATATGGAGGTCACCCCGTATACCGATATCACTCTCCTTTTGTGCCGGGCAATGCGCGAGCGCGGATTCGACTCAGGCACGGTTGGCGCGGTAATGCAAGCCTATCTCTTCCGCGCCGAGGCGGATATGCGCGCCCTGCTCGAGGAGGGGTTCCGACTTCGCCTGGTCAAAGGCGCCTACAACGAGCCGCCGGAGAAAGCTTTCTCAAAACAAACGGACACTGATGCGAATTTCGACCTGCTCGTTAAGCTCGGCATGGATGCGGCAGTCAAACAAGAATCGAACGCGATCAGTTCCGATGGCCGCCTTCCTCCGATTTTGGCGATTGCCTCGCACGAT
>CAYPCK010000080.1:0-2453 GCA_964409185.1 uncultured Anaerolinea sp.
GCGGATCACATCGTCGTGAGGTGTATTCACGAGTTCATTGTGAGTTTTTCCATAGATGAACTCGAACGCGTCGTTTACGCGCTCGATGGTCAGGTCGGCGTTGAGGATGATGATGCCGTCCGCGGCGGAATCGAGAAGCGCATCCAGCCGCTGCTTTTCGTAGGAGACCTGTCCGTAGAGTTGCGCGTTGTACACGGCTATCGCGGCTTGGTCTGCAAAGGATTGCAAGATCACGCGGTCGTTTGGAGTGAATCGCCCCTCATAATTTCTAAAAATAAAAATGACACCAATAACTTGTCTGTGGGCAATAAGGGCGAGCGCGGTCCCGTTGAGGAGTCCCATGCTGGCGGTGTACGTCAACTCTTTCAACATGCGGTTGAGTTCGAGCACATCCAACTCGCGCATATCTTCGTCAGCGAGCAGGGGGGTGAGATAACTCAGAAAAGCGGGAGCAATCCCATGGGCGGCGGCGACGCGCCAGCCATCCCGTTCTTTGAGCGCGATGATTCCAGCCTGCCCCGCGAGCATTTCGATCGAAATCCGCAGGATTCGGGCAAGCAATATCTCAATATTCAGTTCCTGAGTGAGGGCGCGCGAGATTTCAAGCAGGTAGTCGCGCTGACGCACGCGGAAGTCTGGGAGCATTGGGTGATTTTATCACCGCCATCACATCACTACTGTAAGAGGTGTGTTGTATCTTTTACCGGAGGAAGCCCGTCATGATGATGCAGATTTCCCATGCCCGGGGACAGGTTTTGGCTGGCATCAAAACGCTCCCTTTCTGACGGCGTTTTACCATGCTCAAACCTACTCGAATTCTGTCACTCGTTTTCCTTATAGCCGTTCTCGCTGCCTGCGCGCCGGCGGCAACGCCGACTCCAGTTGCGCTGCTGGATGAAACTTCGAAGCCGGTCTATCACCTTGATTTGCTGCCTCTGGATGACCCGCAAGTGGAGGCGGATCTTTCGATTCTTGTCGGACTTCAGGCTGATCGCTCACCCGAGACTCTTTCCCTCATTCAAAATTGGCACACTCGCCCGGTTGTAACGTGGAATGAACAATCCCGCTACTGGGTGGCGTACCACGGCATGGATCCGGTTGTGGCAACCCGCCTGTATGCCATGGTCAGCGTATCGCAACAACGGGCATTGGATGCCCTCGCCCAGGCGGACAATGATTTTGCGTCGCGCCATCCTGCGTTTTTGCAATCGGCTGTTTCGCCTGTTGAGATTGTGAGCGACCCCTTTGAATCGGCGGTGTTGATCGGCGCAACCGAACCGATCTATTTATCCCTGCTTACCGAAACGGAAGACCTGACCCGCGCCATGATGGACGAGGCGCGGCAATCGCTGTTGGCCTCGGGCAATATCCTGCCGAGCGATCTCGAAGCGGCAGAGGCGTTTGGCAGAACATTTGCCAACCAGGTGATGGCTGAACGAGCCAATGATGGTTCAGAAAGATCGAAGGAATTCGAGCCCTTCCCGGTAGGGGATGGGGTCTGGTCTGTGGATCCGTTTCGCGCCAAACCCGAACGTCCGAGGTGGGGGATGGTGACTCCGTGGTTTATGCCGGCGCCGGACGTGTTCCGCGCGCCCCCGCCGCCAGCCTTTGGTTCGGTCGGTTTTCAATCCGCGTTGGAAGAGGTATATAACGTACAGGTCGCGATCACCCATGAACAGATGTCCATCGCGCAGAAATGGGCAGATAAACGCTTCACATCCACCCCACCCGGCCATTGGAACCTGATCGCCGCCGACCTGATCCTCGAATACGGCTTGGATAATGTCGATGCATCTCGCGTTTTCTCCGCGATGAATATGGCGATCATGGATGCCGGCATTGCCTGCTGGGATTCGAAATACCATTACCTGGTGATTCGCCCTTGGCAGGCAGATACCCGCATCGCCTCGCTGGTGGGGTATCCCAACCATCCCTCGTATCCCTCCGGGCATAGCTGTTTCTCTGGCGCCTCTGCCGAAGCGTTGGGATATTTCTTCCCTGCCGAGAAGGATACGTTGTGGCAATTGGCGGACGAGGCTTCGATCTCTCGTTTGTATGGGGGAATCCACTATGAGTTCGACCTGACAGCCGGAACAGAGATAGGTAGACAAGTTGGCGACCTTATGGAGACCTTCGCCGTAGGACAAGGTTGGTCTCCATTTACCCCATAGGTAAGATATAATGAAAAAACTCGATTCTGTAAGCCTTTTGTAAGGTGAGAAAAGATGAGATATTCGCTTAATCGCTTGTTTTCCAAAATTCTGTTGATACTCGTTCTGTTCGGTCTGGTTTTGGGTGCGCCGGGATTTGGGACAAGCCCCGCTCTCGCCCTTACCACGACCATCGACGATATTCCCGGTGCCGCAGTTCTCATTCCCGATGCCCCTCCAGCCCCAAACTGCACGAATCGGACGATCACGGTCAACTCCCCAACAGCGATCATCATCGGTGAT
>CAYPCK010000080.1:2463-8061 GCA_964409185.1 uncultured Anaerolinea sp.
ACATTGGTTTGAATATTTCCCACTTGCGGCGGAGCGATGTTCGCGCCACCCTCACCTCTCCCGCTGGGACTACCGTTGTGCTGATTTCCGGCGCTGGTCTTGGCAGTCCAGTCATCGCCAGTCCGGACGATTACGACAACTACGATGTATTGCTGGACGATTCAAGCATCAATTCCCTGTACGATAACGATAACGATAATGTTGCGGCTCCGTTCTATGACCGGAGCGCCCGCCCCTTTGAAGCGCTCATTACATTCAAAGGCGAAAATGCCGTCGGGAACTGGACATTATCAGTTTGCGACACCCGAAACCTTGAAGTGGGAACATACAACCGCGCTCAACTAACCATCATCAGCGCGGACCCCAACACAGTATCCGGCGTTGTGTATACCGATTACAACGACAATGGCGTCCGCGAACAGGGCGACGTCGGAGTGCCGGGCGTCACCGTCACAGCCTATAACGCCGCGGGAGCCGTGGTCGCCACCACGACCACCGACGCCAACGGGAATTATTCGTTTGCCGGTATCGCGGATGGCACACAGCTACGGATCGAGTTCACGAACATTCCGGCCGATCTTCGTCCCGGCGCGTTCGGCATTGACTCCGGAACTACCGTCCAATTTGTCACCAGTCCCGCCGCCGCGGTGGATATGGGGCTGGCGAAACCTGATGAGTATTGTCAGAACAACCCCTGGCTGGTTTCTCCCTGCTACATCAATGGCGATCCGCTTGGCGGAGGTTCTGCCGGCACCGCGGATGTCTTGATCTCCATTCCCTACGATGCATACGGGCGACAAGACAACAGCATCGAAAACACGCTTGCAACGGGTGTTCAGATCGGCGCGACATGGGGTCTCGGTTTCCAGCGCGCAACCGGAACGGTTTTTGCAGGCGCGCTCGCCAAGCGACACATGGGATTGGGATCCGGCGGTGCGGGAGCGATCTACTCCCTCGTAATGAATCCGACCACGGGGACCGGGTCGGCTCCGACATTGTTTGTTGACCTTGCCACCTTAGGCGTTCCTACTGGGGGAGCGACTTTGGGCACCAACGCGGCGCGTGGTCTCACGGCAACTTCATCTTTGCCAAACACAGACCCAACCGGCTGGGATGCCGTCGGCAAAGTTGCCATCGGCGATATTGACATGGGTTCTGACGATACAACCTTGTGGGTAATGAACCTTGCCAACCAGACTCTGTACGCAATGAATGTCGGCAACCCGCCGGCAACACCGACGATTGCCGATATAACTGCCTACCCAATCACGTTGCCTGCCGGCGCGACAGCTTGCCCGGCGGGCGACATCCGCCCGTGGGCTGTCGAAATATCGCGCGGAAATGTCTACGTGGGCGTGGTGTGTTCCGCTGAAAGCACGCAAAATGTCAACAATTTGCGCGCCTATGTGCTAAGCATGAGCGAGGCGGCTCCGGGCGCATTCTCCCTGGTATTGGATATGCCTTTGAACTACCCGCGCGGGTTTGTCACCGACCCGACCTTCGTCGGCAACCCGGTCACCGGCTTCCCCGCAGAGTGGAGACCGTGGTCGCCGACCATGACTTCGTTGTGTGCCGCGCCCTGCGCCTCCACTGCCGATCTGGCTTTCGGCAAGCAGATCATTTATCCGCAACCGATTCTGGCAGATATCGAATTCGACACAAACGGCGATCTGATCCTCGGCTTCATGGATCGTGTTGGGCACCAAACGGGGAACGCCAACTTTGCCATTGCCGACCCATGGGGCACGGTCACGCTGTACAACAAAGATACCTACGCGCCGGTGACGATCAACATTCCGGCGACAAATCCTGTGACCACGTATGAAGGTGTTTCCGCTGGAGATACGATTCGCCTATGCAGTAATGGAGGCGGTGGTTTTGTCCTTGAGAATAACGCCACCTGCGGCGGAATTACCACCGGCGGAGCCGGCAGCGCACCAGCCCAAGGTCCGGGCGGAGGCGAATACTACTGGCAGGACATGCATCCGCCCAGCACCGACCTCAACGGCGGCATTCATCACGAAACCACGTTGGGCGGTCTCTTGCTCATCCCCGGCACGAACGAGATCGCCGTTTCGGTCTTCGACCCGTTCGACTTGAGGGCTGGCGGTATTGCCTGGTTCAACAACTTGACCGGCGCCCGCTCCCGCGCCTACGAAGTGTTCGGCATTGACCAGGGCGGCGGGGCGACCACCTTCGGTAAAGCCGCCGGTCTCGGAGACATCGAAGGATTCTGCTTTGCCGCGCCGATCGAGATCGGCAACCGTGTCTGGTTGGATGCGGACAACGACGGCATTCAGGATGCCGGAGAGACCCCGCTGGCGGGCGTAACGGTGGAACTCTACGATCAGAGCGGCAACCTTGTCGCCGCCACTGTCACCGATGCGAATGGAAATTATTTTTTCAGTTCGCTCACCTCGGGGCTGTTGGCAAACACGCAATATGAGATCAGAATTCCCCTCGGACAACCCGCCCTCAGCGGTTTGACCCTCACTACCAACGACGCAAATGGAAACACAGAAGACCAACGCGATTCGGACGGCGTAACTGTCGCTACGAATGCGGTGGTTTCCATTACGACCGGTAACCCCGGCGATAACAACCATACCTACGATTTCGGCTTCACTGGCACGTATAGTCTCGGCAACCGCGTCTGGCTCGACGACGGCACAGGCGGCGGTGGCGCCGACAACGGCATACAGGACGGAACGGAAGTCGGAATCGCGAACGTCGTCGTCAACTTGTACCGCGACGACAACGGCGACAATATTCCCGACGGTCCCGTCATCGCCACCGTTACAACAGACGCCAACGGCTATTACCGGTTCGATGACTTGCGCGCGGGCGGCTACATTGTCGAGATTCCAGCCTCCAACTTCAACAGCGGCAATCCCTTGTTCAGCCTTGCAAGCAGTTCACCGGACGAGACCAACCCCAACGTGGATGCGGATCAAACAGACAACGGTATCGGTACGACGCCCGATGCGCTCAACGGCATCCGCAGTAATAGCATCGTCCTCGGTCCTCCGGGACCCGCCGAACCGACCAATGAGCCGGATATTCCGGTAGTCGGTCCATTCGCCGGGCAGGGCGCGCCCGATTCGCGCGCCAACATGACCGTGGACTTTGGCTTCGTCCCCTCGTACAGCATCGGCAACCGCGTCTGGTTCGATACCGACAACGACAGCGCGCGCGATAACGGCGTGGAAGTCGGCGTGGCTGGCGTGATCGTTGAACTATATTCGGTGGATGCGCTTGGCAACTTTACGCTTGTCGCCACAACCACCACCGATGCGGACGGCTATTACCGCTTCGATGGACTCCCGGCTGGTGATTATTCCGTGGTCATCCCAGCCGATAACTTCACGCCGGGCGGCGCAGGCAGCGCCCTCGTTGGGTATTGGAGCAGCGCCACCACCATTAACCCGAACGGCACCACCAGCGAGACCACCGCGCCGGACGCCGACAACGACCTTGACGACGATGACAACGGCACGCTTCAAAACGCAGGGACGTTTGCCGGCGCCGTAGTCAGCAGTGTCGTCACCCTCGGACCCGGACTCGTCGAACCGACCAACGAACTCGACCTCTCGCCGACGGGGCAGGGAAATATCGACGCCCGCGCCAATATGACTGTGGACTTCGGGTTCTACCGCCTCGAATTAGGTAACCTCGTTTTTGAAGATGTGAACAATAATGGAACGTTCGACGCAGGTGATGTCCCGCTTCAAGGTGTGCGCGTGCAACTCTTCGCCGCGGATGGTGTGACAGAGATCAACGTCGGTCCCGATGGCATCCTCGGCACCGCCGATGACGCGCCGGGCGGCATGTTCACCGACGTGAACGGTAACTACCTGTTCAGCGGCTTGCCGCAGGGCGACTACATCGTCCGCGTGACGGGACCCGCCGGCTACACCAGTACCATTGACACCTTCGACGCCGCCGATAACGCCAGCCCGAATGTGAACCGTGACAACAACGATAACGGCATCGGCACCGGCGCAGGAGTCGTCTCCAGCGCCATCGTCACGCTCACGCCGGGCAGCACGGGCGCGTTGAACAACAACACCGTCACCCAAGCCAACGGCACGACCCGCAACCCCACGGTGGACTTTGGCTTTGTGCAGGCAAACAACGGCATTTTGAAGACCGTGAATCCATCCGTCCTCACCATCGGCGAACTGGTGACCTATCAAGTTGTGGTCACCATACCGCCGTCCGTTCCCGGTGATTTCGACAACGCGCAAGTAACCGATACGATGGATCGCGGGCTTGCCCTGTTCGACTGCATCAGCGTGACGGCTTCCGCCGCCACATTAACCACCAGCGTTGCTCCGGGCGACTTCTCGACGATCTGCGCGAACAACGTCACGACCAATGACACCGGCACGGGCCTGCCCGAAGATGTGGACCGCCAGGTTGTGTTCTCCCTCGGCGACATCGTCAACACGGGCCAAGCCGATGCCACATTGACGATTACCTATCGGGCGATTGTCCTCGATATTCCCGCGAACCGCGGAACTTTGAACAACCAGACCGTGCTCAACAATAGCGCGGTCTTCACCTCAAGCAATGGAACGCTTGGACCTGTCTCGCGGCAGGTGACCTTGATTGAGCCCGACTTGCAGATCGTGAAATCGTCGAATACGAACTTCGTCGCCGCCGGCACCCCCGTGGACTTTACGCTCACGATCTCGCATACCGCCAACAGCCTCTCGGATGCCTTCGATGTGCTGATTATCGACCCGATCCCAACAGGTTTGGATTATGTGCCCGGCTCCGTCAACTGTCTGGATGGCGACCAGGATGCCGCCCTTGTGAACTGCACCTATGATGTGCCGACGAACACGATCATCGCCGAGTGGAGCACGTTCACCCGCGTGCCCACCACTGACCGGTTGATCATCCGTTTCCAGGTGACCGGCAGCGCAACATTGACCCCGGGGCAGACCGTGACGAACGTGGCGAATGTTCAATGGACGAGCGAGTTGGGTCCGCAGGAACTCCCCGATTCCTTCTCGAACCCGCCAAACAGTTTTGCCACCGAGCGGTTCTACGACCCTGCCAGCCCCAACCCGATCAACACCATCTATGGCGATAGCGATAATCTCGTTTTGAATCCTGTCGGTGGCGGAGGCGGGGGAGGTGGCGGAGGCACGACGACAACAGGCGGAACCGGACCGTTCATCCTCGTTTCGGGCGGCTTGGGCTTTGCCCCGGATGTGGCGACCCCGTTGAATGCAGTGTCGAAGCCTGCCTACGATTCGTTCAACCTTACCCTGAGCATTCCTTCGATCAAAATGTTTGCTCCGATCGCCGGGGTGGATTTCAAAGACGGGATGTGGGATGCCTCCTGGTTGCAGAACCAGGCCGGATGGTTGGAAGGAACCGCGTATCCCACCTGGAGCGGCAACAGCGTCATTGGGGGCCATGTCGTTGGCGCGGATGGCAAGCCAAGCATTTTCTATCGCCTGAAGTACGTCGAGGAAGGTTCGTACATTTATGTCTATAACTCCGGGTATCGATATGTCTACAAAGTGGTTTCGAACGATCTGATCCAGCCGCATGCCGTGAGTGTGCTCGATCATTCGGAAAACC
>CAYPCK010000081.1:0-7114 GCA_964409185.1 uncultured Anaerolinea sp.
GCGTTCCTTTTGTCGTGCCGGATTTTCATTCGCGCTACCTCTCCGGCCGGGCGGCCTATTCGACGATCACCATCAACCTTGAGCCTGAGTTCCCCGTGTTGACGCCGACTCCCACTTCGACGCCCACGCCCACCGCGACGCCCATCCCGTGGAAACCTGCGGACACGTTCAACGACGCGAAAGGCACAGTGACGGTCGTGTATCAGGGAATCGCAGACTTCCTCATCTGGCTGTTCGTGGTCATCCTGCCCATCATCCTGCCCCCCGCGTTGATCCTGTGGGCGATGTGGAAGTTGTTGACGAGGAAGCCGAAGGGTAGCGAGAAGTGAGCGGTGAAAAAGTGATCAGTAATTGGTAAGTGGTAATTAGCGATTGGAGACTAGAGACTGGTGAATTGAGAACAGGGACGGCGAGGGTGGGCGCTGTCCCTGTTCGCGTTTTCAGAGGATCGTTAATTTGGGGTCAATTCAGGGATTTCGAGTTTGAGCGCGTTCGCGGCGGCGATCAGTTCTTCCGGCGTGAGTTCCGCCTGATTATCGCTTATCCATTGAAGGGTTTCCACGCTAAAATTAATCTCTGCAGGAAGTTGGCTGTCCTGCTCGCGTATGCGCTCCAAATATTGTCGGAGGAGATCGTTACCCGGGTTTACCGAGTCTCTGCCGGGGTTATCTACGAACCTTTCATCGAAACTGGATGTAACTTTATCGCTCCCGGGCCAGATGGGTTGGTTTCCGTTGGTATTGTACAATCCGAGTTCCGTCCCCGCGCCTGAATTCAGTCGCGAAAGAGCATTCGTGTTCATCCATCGCGAGAGCCACGTTCCCGAATGTGCAAGTTCCGGATAATACGCTAGTAATTCGAGATATACCAACGTATCGAAGGTGTAGTTGATCTCCTCCTCCACGATGGAGTTGGAGTTGTCGTTGTGTAGCGCTTCATGAGCGATGGTGTCCGTGAACAGGAAGGGATTTTCGGCTTGAAACTTTTCATTGATCTCGATGGTCATCTGTTCAGGATCATCAAACTGCCCGGGGATCGCCATGCCAATTGTGTTGCTCCGATTTTCGGGGAATTTGCTGAAGCGTATCAAGACTACTTTTGGGTTTCCGCTGGAGGTTGTGGCATTCAGGAGATAGCCAATTGCCGGGTCGCCCGCCGTGTCGAGCAGGGCGACGAATGCCGCACGCAGGCTCGGGCTTGAAATTTTTAGAAAAGTTTCCGGATCATTATAAAGATCAATGCCCTTCTTCACTTTGTCTGGTTCCGAAGGAAAGCGGGCTTGGAGCAGCGCTTGAAGCATCTGACGGGCTTGATCTTCCGAGGGCGGATTGCCGGAGGCGTCCCTGAGAGGCGGGTCGCTGGTGTACACAGATGGAAAGAATAATGCAGGGTCGGTAGGCTTGAACGGACGAAGGGCTAATAGCGTTTCGTAGTTGTGCGCGTCGCCACCCGTCTCTGCGGCGCGCACAGAGATCGTCATCTCGAAGGTGTTCGTCGCGCCTTCGCGGCTGAACCAATTTCCCGTTGCTCCAAATTGAAATACCTGCCCCGTTGAAAATGGATACGTCAGGGAACCGCTTTCGCCGCGTTTCAGGTCATACAGCGCCGCGATGGATTCTTCGGCTCTTCCCTCGGTGGGAATCGGCGCGTCGGCGGGGAACAAGTCGAACGACGCGTCGCTTTCGCCGTTTCCGAGGGAAATCTGAATGGTCAAGGTCCCGCCTTCAGTGAAGTCCGTTGTGTCGAGGTAATAGACGGTATAACTCTGTTTGCCGTGACCTGGCGCGGTCAAATTTCCCTTAGTAGAATGGGTGGATTGTGCGTGCGTGAGGACTATGGTGTTTGGGCTGGAAGCCTGTGTCGTAATTGATGTGTCTTCGGGAACTTCCGTTCCGGACGCGATTCCCCCGCATGCAAGAACCGCCAATATTGTCGCCGCCCCAGCCACCCTCAAAAAAACCTGCCTGACAAGATGAGTGTTCGCGTCGAACAAAATCATAGGATTGAATCTCCTTTGGCGATGAAGATTTGAAAATAAGCTTGTTGTTCGATTTTGATGGTTCGCAGTGCTCTTTCCCACTACGAAAGCGGTGATTTTAGCATATTATAAATATCGAATCAATTCCCCGCGGAAATCTTCCGGGCGCTGCAGTGGTGGTAGAGAGGGATCTTGGAGACGGGGCTTTGAAAACAGGGAGGGCGAGGGTGGGCGCTGTCTCTGTTTACCTAATGATGAGCGCCGCCACCGTCCCAAACGCGGCGCACACGAAATTGACCCAATCATTCGTCAGCCACTTCCAGCCGCGCAAGTGAACCGTCTCTGTGCCGCAGGTATGGAGCGGGTGTTTCTCGGTCTCTTTTTGGTCTTTCGGGCAGAAATACATGGCTTGCACGGTCGCGCCGAGGAGAGAGTCGAAGAGCGAGCCAGCGAGTCCAGCAAGAGTTATTAGTGGAAACAGCGACCAGTTTGTAGTGAACAATGACGCGAGAACAGCAATCAGCGCGGAGCCAGCCAACGATGCGAGTGTGCCGACGAGGGAGATTCCGCCCGAGGTCCCTTTTTCGACGCGGTTGCGTAAGCTTGTGATCATGCGCGGTGGAGTCGGATTCAAGACTCCCAACTCGGTTGCCCACGTGTCCGCGTTGACGGCGGCAAGCGAGGCGGCGAATCCCACCCAGCCGATGTTTGATTCGGGATAAAAATAATGGTAGATCACGAACGCCGCCGCAAGCCCGCCGTTCCCGAATACCTGACCCGCGTCGCGCTGGTCGCCTTTGGAATATTTTTCGTTCAGTCCCTGCTTGCGTTTTTTGAAAGCGCGGCTCAACGCGGAGGAAGTGAAAAAGAATGTCAGCAGTAACACTGCCCACGGAATCCCGCCCAACCCGAAGATGACCGTGCCTAAAAATATCGCCGCCAACGCGCCGTTCTTGCTCAGGCTGTGCGCGCGATACGCGAGCGATGCGATTACAAGTGCAAGAAGAAAACCATAAAGCAACAACATTTATATTGGCGTCGAAACAAGGAAGAGCGCTGCCATGAGAAACAACAACGCGCTTACCGCGCTTGATATCCACAAAATCACTGCGAGCGGACGCGTTTTGTCCCAGCGATAGTAATACAACCCAGTCACCAGTCCGCTGATGAACAGCAACATGCTGAGGAGCGGAAGCAGGATGAGACGACTCGACGCCGTCGGATCATTCGGCACGCCGAACGCATCGAACCCAAACGGAATTTGATTCAGCGTGGGAATCAACACTCCCACCCACACGATCAATCCGATGTTGAGGGCGAGTCCGCTCATCCATAAAAATCGCGCGAGGGAATTTTGCCATGCCTGTGTGACGATGAACGATGGATATACAGATACAGGCTCGGCGGGCGAGAGGCTTCCCAATTCGGTGGCGCGTGCAAATGTGCGAACGAGTGATGCGGCGTCCCTTGGCGAGATGGCAAACACGCGTTTTGACGTTGCTACGAGAATCAAGTTTCTTGCATCCGATGCGATGAATTCGACGAGTCCCACATCGGGATGGCGGCGTGTGCCTAGCACCGCGCCGGGCAGGCGAAAGCGCGGCAACGAAAGCGGATTTGATAGATCGGACGCGGGTCGAACCCACTCGATATCCGTAAGCGGGATATCTTCCACGCGCAAACCCCACAACATGGCGAGGCTGTCGCGGTCAATGTAATAGTCGGCTCGCAAGAGGGCGTAGGCGCGATAACCAAAAAACGGAATCGGCACGAAGGCGATCAAGCCGATCAGAAGGAAGTTTACGAATGTCGGTCCCACCGATGCACGCGTGAGATTCCAAAATCCCCACGTGGATGCGCCAGCCAGCGCGAGGATGATGAGTCCATGCGCGATCAAACCGAGTCTCTTGGAAGGGGGGAAATGTCCGATTTTGGAGTTGATCATTTTATTTTGTAGGGGCGGATACATCGGTCCGCCCTTACTTATTTCAAAATTATTTTTATCTGTTCAACAATTTCATCCATCTTTATGAGACGATTTTCTTTTTCCTTGCGCGGTTTCAATTCTACCATCCCCTCTTTCAATCCTTTTTCCCCCACCGTCACGCGGATGGGACAGCCGATCAGGTCCGCGTCGTTAAATTTTAAGCCTGCGCGTTCGTCGCGATCATCGAATAAAACCGACATGCCTGCGTTTTGCAGCTCATCGTAAATTTCGCTCGCTTTGGCGTGTGTATCAAATTCCCTGCCGGGAACGTACATCAGACACACATCGAACGGCGCGGCGGCGCGAGGGAAGGTTAGACCTTTTTCATCGTGATGCGTCTCGGCGAGGGCAAGCAGGATATTTTTGAACTCAACCACTCCGTCGTCATGGACAAGGATTTCCGCTTGCTCGCTTCCGAGTAGGGCGTCTTCGCATCGGACGCAGATACCCCCTTCCTGCGCTTGAACGATGTCGAAAACCATGTCCGAGGTATAGTCGCGGCCGTGATTGGTATTCAGCAGGTGGTAGTCTTTTTCGTTCGCGCCTGCCGCCAGGTTGATCTCCAGCGGGATGACTTCGTCCACGACGATCAAGGCGTTCTTGATGCCGATGGGGGAAGCGTAGCCCGGGATCGCACCGGCGGCGAGAATCTCTGCCTCGGTGGCTGGGCGGACTTCGCCGATTTTCATTTGGAGTTTATGCAAATTCACCTGCGTATCGCCGCGCACAACCGCGAACACGAATTGACCGTCGGATACCCGCGTGAGCATGACCGCTTTGGCTGTCTTCCGTGGTTCGATGTGGAGGAATTTCGCCAGCGATTCGATGGTGTTACAGCCGGGCGTGTGGACTTTTTCGACCGGCAGAGGACTTCCAAATTGAACGCGAAAATTTTGCGCACACGCGGTTTCGACCCGGTCGGCATAGTCGCAGTGATGGTTCGAGCATTTCAGGATCGTGATCCTGCCGGCGTCCGTCAGAAAAAAGATGTGACCGTAATCACCGTGGACAACCGGGATGGACAACCCGGAAAAGAATGCCTCCCCGAGATTATCTGTGCGGGTCCGCAGTTTTTCGATGGCAAGTTTACCGAGTGAAGAAAGCTCGTTCTCACGTGTCAGATACCCCGCGCGGACGAGGAAAGCGAATCCCTCCGTCCGCGCGTTGTTCGGCGCGTCGCGCTGGGTCTGAATCTGAAGGTTGCGGTATTTCATGGTTGTAAAAAGACCCTAAAGGTCCCAAGACCTTTAGGGTCTGCTTCATTGTTCCGTCTTTTTCTTGCGCTTCGATATTTTTTGCGTTTGGTCCGGTTCGGGGATGACGATCGGCGTCGCGGCGATGGATTCGGCTTGGGCGGCTTCCGAAGGCGTCGTTTCGGGAGCAGGCTTAAGGTCGAGATCGACCGTTTCTTCCATGCGGATCTGTCCGCGCAGGAACGCGCCTTCCTCCGTCACGAACGCGGTTGTGACGACATCGCCCCACACGCGACCCGATCCGCGAATCTCCAGTTTTTGCGTGGTGATGTTTCCGCGCACCGCGCCGGCGACGATGACCGTGTTGGCGCGCACGTTCTGGCAGGTGACGCGCCCGGTCTCGCCAACAACCAACATGCCGCGCAGCGCGATCTCACCTTCGAACGCGCCTTCGATGCGCACACCGCCGGTGCCGTTGATGCTCCCGTGCCAGATCACGCCTGAGCCAAGCACGGAGGTAATCCGCTCGACGGCTTGCACGGCGGGTTGTTGCGGTTCGTTCGTGGTTGTGTTGCGTCTGAACATGAGTGAATTTTACCGTAGACACGGAAACACGTATACACGCCTATAAAAACACGCGAGCCTTTCGACTCACGTGTCTGCTTGTGTGCCTGATACTTGTCTACGGCCTCTCGCTCTTCTCTTCTTTCCCCATCATCTGCACGCCCATGATGTTGAAGCCCGAATCCACGTACAGAATCTCGCCCGTAATCCGCGCCGACAAATCGGAGGCAAGGAATACTGCCGCGTTGCCAACGTCTTCGATGGTCACATTCTCTTGCATCGGCGAAATATCGGCGAAGTGCTTGTACATATCGCGGAAGCCGCCTACGCCCGCGGCAGACAACGTGCGGATCGCGCCTGCCGAGATGGCGTTTACCCGAATCTTCTTCGGGCCGAAATCATACGCCAGATACCGCGTGGAGGATTCAAGAGCCGCCTTTGCGACGCCCATCACGTTGTAGTGGGGGGCAACTTTCACCGCGCCCGAACCGTACGTGAGGCACATCACCGAAGCGCCCGGGTTCAGTAAAGGCAAAAACGCGTTCGAGAGCGCGACAAACGAATACACCGAAATATCCAGCGCATTACGGAAACCTTCGCGCGAGGTTTGATGATAGGGCTTGCTCAACTCGTCGCGCCCCGCAAACGCGATCGAATGCACCAGCACATCCACCTTGCCGAAGTGCTTCGCCGCGCTTTCCGCCACTGCCGCGATCTGATCGTCTTTCGTCACGTCGCATTGTTTCACCCATTTGCAGTCCACCTGTTCCGCCAACGGTTTGACGCGCCGTTCGAGCGCCTCGCCCGCGTAACTGATGCCGATGTTCGCGCCTTCCCGTTTGAACGCCTGCGTGATTCCCCACGCGATCGATTTATCGTTTGCCAGCCCGAACACCAACGCATTCTTGCCTTCGAGTAAACCCATTGTTCCTCCAAAATCAGAGATTAGAGACTTGAGATTGACGACGCGCAGTCCGGTCTCCAATCTCTAGTCTCCAGGTTTTCACCTTGAACCTCCATGGCTTGGATAGCCACGGTTCCGGCGTAGTATTTAAACCCACACGCGGACTTTTCGTCACGAGCGAATTTGGGACGTGGACACCCGCTTCGATTCTCAACAGGGAGGCTGTTTCCGTCAAGTCGACCGTGTTCAACCCTTTGTCAATCCCCATCGCCTGCGTCAGCTTGCCCGGACCAAACGTATCGCGTCCGCCGCGCCTCTTCATGATGATTTCGATTCCCTCAATCGGCTGTATCGCGCGGATCAACACCGCCGCGGGGAAACCTTCGCGCTCGGTGACGGCGTTCAGCATCCAATGATTTCCATACGTGAAGTAAACGAACGCGTGCCCCGGCTCACCGTACATCGGCGCGGTGCGCGGCGTCAGACCC
>CAYPCK010000081.1:7124-8045 GCA_964409185.1 uncultured Anaerolinea sp.
CCCGCCTTCGCATGGCACGCCAGGTCCGATTCTCCGATGTACGCCTCTGTCTCGAGGATCAACCCAACTAACATTCTGCCACGGTCAATTCGCACCAGCCGCGCGCCGATCAGTTCGCGGGCAACGGTCAATGTGGGACGGTTGTAAAATGAGCGGGGGAGGATTTTCATAGTTTGAAGGTTGGGATGGGTAACAGGTTTGATCATTCCAACATGCCAACCTGTAAACATTATTTGAATCTTGAGTCGCGTTTCAACGTTAACCTCAAACCCTCCGTCAAACTGATCGAAGGACGGTAATTCAATTTCTGGCTGGCGAGTGTGATGTCGGCTTTCATGCGCGAGACGCCGCCCGAGGTCTGCGCGTTGTAGATGACGTCGGCTTTACTGCTCGTTACATCGAGAACGTGTTTGATCAATTCTTTGATGCTGGTTTCTGTCCCCGATGCGACGTTGATCACCAGCCCGTTGACGTTCGGCGCGGTCGCCGCGGCGATCAACGCGCTGACCACATCATCCACGTAGACGTAGTCGCGAGTTTGCGAACCGTCTCCGTGCGCGACTAACGTCCCGCCGCGCAAGGCTTGCCGCAGGTAATGCGGCACCACGGGCGGATGCGATGCGGGCAAGTGTTGACCGGGCCCATAGGCATTGAAGATTCGCAAACTGACGGTTTCGATTCCCCACAGTCCGCCAATAGTGCGGACGTAGTATTCCGCCGCTAGTTTCGAGACGGCATACGGCGAGCGCGGATTCGGCGTGATGCTCTCCGTCAGCGTTTGCTCGCCCAAGTCGCCGTACACAGCCCCACTCGACGCGAGAACGACGCGGCGCACGCCGACATCCCGCATGGCTTCCATCAGCGCCACTGTCCCGCCCACGTTGACTTTGTTGTAATCACGCGGATACAAAATCGATTCCG
>CAYPCK010000082.1:0-8036 GCA_964409185.1 uncultured Anaerolinea sp.
CTCTTCCAACACTTCGGGCTGGCTCACCCGTAGGATAGTTTGAGTCTCCACCCGCGCCTCGGTCCCGTTCGACTCCCAACGTTTCAACGCCTTCACCAGCGGCGGAGGGACATTGTTCTCCGTGTGCTTGACAAGCAACGACAACAACTGCTCCGCTTTGAGTCTCTGTTCTTTGGCGTGTTTCAGTGATTGCGCGGTGACGCGATATTTGAAGTCATCCTTCTTCGGTTCATCCCATTCGCAGAAACGAGCAATTTGATAACGAATCACGCGGGGGACATCGCGCGGAATGAAAATTTTCCCGTTTGAAGAAACTCCAATCTTTCCTCTTTCCTCTTTCATGCTTTGGAAAGAAGAAAGACGGAACGAGGTTGCTTCAGTTGATCCTTCTGCAAAACCCAGGTCCACTTGCCCTAGCCCGTGCAGGATTTTCGTGATAAAGAATCGAATCAGCGCGCCGTCCACTTCATCCCACGATTCGAATCCGCGCAGGTACTGACCATCGGAGGCGCGTTTGATGAACCACGAATCGTAGTCGCCGGCGGGGCGTTGGAAATCTGGCTGTTTTTGTTTTATGGCTTGAACGAAACTTGCAAGACTCCACCATTTGCTTGCGGGTACTGAATTAATAAAACCGAGTATAGAATTTCGTGTATCGAGAGGTGAATTTGTCCACTCGCCTTCGCAGACGATAGTAGGCATGAGTCTTAGCTCGTTGAACGTGTCGCTTTCGAGCCATGTATTGTTGAGCATTTTCAACGCGTCTTTGCGTGAGGATTCAAGAAAAGTCTTTACTGCTTCGGTTTGAATGGTATTGTTCTTGATGAGGCTTGCCGACCCAAGCAGATTTTGGAGTCTTGGAGCTTGCTCCCGCAGTGACGCCTGCAAGCTGGTTGCCTCCAAAGTTTTGCCCATGCGAAGCGCGGCAAGCAAGGTGGTCGCATCATCCAAGATAGAATCGTCCGCAAGAATTTCTTTTCCCTTTTCATTCGGGGAGGCAGGGCGTCCAAGCGGTTCGTTTTTCGCCGCCGAGGGGCGGGGACGCGGAGATTCTTTCTGATTTTTTCTCTGTGGCTCTGTGTCTCGACGGCTGATTAACGCAAGCAAGTCATCGGGAAGGTATGCGAATTCCCGCGAACCTTTATCTGTTTCAAAAAACGCTCGTGCCAATAACCCGCGATAAAAAAGTATCTCGGATGTTGAAATAGGTTTGAGATGCGGATGTTCCCTGTCGCGCTTGCCCGCGCCCATCTCGCGGATGTCGCCGAATTGGCGCGTGAATGTTTGCCATGCAACTCGTCCACCTGCGTCCACAAGAGCGGTGAGGGCGGAGTCCGCGTCGGATGGGAGAGAATCTAAAAGTTCGGTGAGCAGGTCGAAATCGAGGAGTGAAGCGGAAAGTTCCTCGCGCGCGGAATCCGCGTCCTGTGATTCCAGCTCGAGTCTCCAGAATTCCGCGATGATGCGGAGGTGTCCGATATCTTGTTTGAGGAGGGAATGGATTAAGTCGGGCATGGGGCAAGTATACAAGTAGACCGGTAAACCCGTAAACAGGCAAAGTGTCTATTTGTATACGTGTGTACTTGTTTACCCTCGTACAACTTTGAGCGCGTTGGGAAGAACTTCAAACGAAACCGAACGAACGTCGCTGCCGGGACCCGAGAAGATCTCGCCGTCGGCATGGATGTACAGCGGGCGATCCGCCGTGAGCGAGAATTTTTTGCACGCGCCCATTTTTACTTGTTTGAAACGTCCGTGCGTGCCTTTCATCACCTCCGGCACGATGCGGAACATCATGGCGCGGCTCACGTCGGTGATCATCGCGTAGTGCAGGATGCGGTCGTCAATTTTAGCATCAGGCGCGATGAGGAAGCCACCGCCCTCGCGCGGTCCGTTGCACAATACGAGGTAGATGACTTTCTGTTCCCACTGATCTGTGTCGGTTTCGATCCGCATTTTAATGGGGTTGTGATCAATGATGATGGTTTGCAGGACAGCCGTGAGGTACATGAGGAAGCCGCGCAAAAGCGGGAGACGATGCGAGCGGATCGTGACCGTCGCGCCGAAGCCGATGCCAAGGGTATTGTCGAAATATTCCGTGCGACCATCGCCGTCGGTCATCAAGCCTAGATCTACGGTGGAGGGTTCGCCATCTAGCGCGCGGCGAAGCGCTTTGTCTGATTGTTTTGTCGCGCCGATGCCGTGCGCAAAGTCATTACCCGAGCCGACCGGCACCACGCCGAGAATCGGACGCTTGTTTTCAGGGACTTGCATGATTCCATTGACCACTTCATGGACTGTGCCATCGCCGCCCATCGCGATGATGCGGTCGTGTCCGTCCTCGCTTGCCTGTTTTGCCAGTTCAATCGCATGACCTGGGTAAACTGTGCCGCTCCACGTCACGTTGCCGTGTTGTTCGGTGATGGAGCGCAGGTCGCGCGCCACGCGCCACGCGTTGCCCATGTCTGCCATGGGGTTGAGGATGATCTTGACTTTGGGTGTCATGCGAGGGTCCTCCGGGTTAAACGAAAATCACCTTGAGGTGATTAGCGTTGCGGGTTTCGCAGATTATAACCCCCGCGGTATAACAGCGATGCTTATTCGGAGAATTTGACCCGGGAAAGCGGGGCGGTTACTCCGCGGGCGATCTGGAATGTGCCTCGGGCGTATTTCTTTGCCTGATAAAGCGCGGCATCGGCCGCGCGCAACAGGTCGGACCCGGTGCCTCCATGCGTGGGATATATCGCGATGCCGCCCGAGATGCCCAGTTTGAGTTTTTTTCCGTCGGGTAATTTGTACCTGATCTTATCCATGCTTTCGATGATTTTTTCGCAAACGATGCGCGCCGAGGAGAGGTCTGTTTGGGTAAGGATGAGGGTCAACTCGTCGCCGCCATAGCGAGCCAGAAAATCCGTGTTGCGGACCCCGCGCGCCATGAAGTTGAACACGAACCGCAGGACATCGTCGCCGGTGCTGTGTCCGTAGGTGTCGTTGACCTCTTTGAAACCGTCAAGGTCCATCATGATGACGGCAAAGGAATAGTTGTTCCTCCGCGCGGAGGAAGTTTCGTCTTCGAGTCGTTCATCGAGCGCGCGGCGATTGGGAAGCCCGGTCACGGTATCACTATACGCCTGGCGGCTGATCATCAAGTGCAGGCTGGCATTGGAAATGGCGACCGCGGCTTGGTCGGCAAGCAGGCTCAAGAGGCGGAGTTCGGCATGCGAGAATTTTCCTGCTGTCATGCGGGATAGATTCATCACGCCCACCACGTTGGCGCCCACTTTGAGAGGGATCCCGATGATGGAGCCTGCCCAGTTATCCGGGATGTTTTGAAAGAGCGGATGGGTGCGCGTGTTTTCCACGATGACCATTTCACCGGCGCGGGCGACGGTATAGGTCAGTCCATTCGTCCTCGGTTGGGTGAACGGTTTGTTGCGCTTGCCTTCCGCATCCAGCGCCGCGCCGAACGATAATTTTTGATTGTTGTAGAGGAAGATGCTCACATCCCGGGCGTTGTACACTAGGCGCATCGCCTCAGTGACGACCGCATCGAGAACATCGGGGAGGTCGAGGCTGGAGGTGAGGTTGATGCTCAGTTTCTTAAGCGCGTCCAATTCGTCCGTTTGCTGTTTGAGCATCAACAACATGGCGCGGTGGTCGATCAACTGGAGGGCGAGCGCTTTCCCCTCCTCGGGGTTGCCCTGGGAGTATTTTTCCAGCGCCACAGAAAGTACGTCCAATAATTTGAGAAGGTATTCCCGCGCAATCGGGGATTCGCCCTGGTTTTCCAGCACCTGGTAGGCGTCTTCCAAAATTTTCGATCGAATATCATCCATAAGTTCACGCAAGGGCTACCATTAAATCACGAACCAGATAAAATGGGCTGACTCATTTGTCCTGTTTGATGAGGTTGCCCAGCCTCGCGGGGCCGGGGTCCCATCACGAATTTCGTGTGCCAGGTGGTGGCGGGATTTTATCCTGAAGCATTTCAACCGTGTTATCCGCAAACCGTTCGGTCACATCGCTCGTGCTCCCATGAGCGACACCTTTTTTTATTTCAAGGTAGCCACTATCGATAATTATACCCATTGTATTTAACATGGCGGGTTGTACGCTCGTTACAGCCTTATCAAAACTGATATGCTACAATGGATATAACCCTCCCTGGAGATTATCGTGTCTGAACAACCTTACATTGCCACACCGCTGAATCCACGCCGGCGCGGGCTTATCATCGGCGCCTCCGATGGACTCGGCGCCGCGCTTGCCCGTAAACTTTCCTCAGAAGGATATTCGCTTGCCCTGCTTGCTCGGAGTCAAGAAAAATTAGAGTCCCTTTGTCGGGAAATAAATGCCGGCAGGGGAATCGCGCGCGCCTACCCTCACAACGTAGTTGAGTACGGCAGGGTTCCCAGCCTGTTGCGAGAGATCGTCGCCGACCTCGGCGGCTTGGACCTGGTGATCTATGTTGCCAGTGTGAACCTGCCGCCCGGCGGCATGGACAAATACAACTTCGAAAACGACCGGCAGATGATCGAAGTCAACCTGATTGGCGCCATGGCGTGGTTGACTCCGGTCGCCGAACTGTTCCAGGCAGCGGGGGCAGGACAGATCGTGGGCATCTCCTCCGTCGCGGGTGATCGCGGGCGCGTGGGCAACCCCGGCTACAACACCTCGAAAGCCGGGTTGACGACCTACCTCGAAGCCCTGCGCAACCGTCTGACGCGGCGCGGCGTGCACGTGTTGACCGTCAAGCCGGGCTTCATGAAGACGGAGATGCTCAAAGCCGCGGCGGGACCCACCCCGTTCGCCATCGAGCCAGCCACAGCCGCCGGACATATCGTGAACGCCATCAAGAAACGCAAACAGGTTATTTACACCGCGCCCCTCTGGCGCTGGATCATGCTGGTCATCCAGCACATCCCCTCCATCATCTTCCGAAGGTTGAGTTTCTAGCCGACCCGTCATGAATATCAACCTCACGTTTTCGCTCCTCGAAAATTTTGGTCATTCCCTGAAAGCCCCCTCGTATCAGATTCCCATCAAAACGTCGAACGATATTTACGAAGCCTTTCAACTTGCAAAGAAACTCGGGTTGAAAGTTACCGCGCGTGGGACGGGGATTAGTTATAACGACACATCCCTCAACGGCGGCGGCATCGTGCTGGATATGAGGGCGCTGAACCAGATCGAAGAATGGGACCCAGCTTCCGGTCTGGTGCGATGCGGGGCCGGCGTCACGCTGGAACAACTGTGGCAGCGAGTCGAACCGGATGGATGGTGGCCCCCCGTGGTGTCTGGCACGATGAAAACAACCCTGGGCGGCTGCCTCGCCGCGAACATTCACGGCAAGAATAATTATCAGGTCGGTCCGATCGGCGAGCATGTGGTCGAATTTACCGCAATGCTGCCAACGGGCGCAAAGGTCACATGCACATCCAAAAAAAACGCGGACTTGTTTTATGCCATGATCGGCGGGCTGGGGATGTTGGGCGTGTTTGTCTCGATCACCTTGAAAATGAAACGCATTCATTCGGGTTTGATCTCGGTGCATGCGTGGCATGTGACGAACCTGCGCGACCACTTGAAAGATTTACACGATCACGCGGCGGACCACGATTACATCGTCGGCTGGCTCGACGCGATGACGGGTGGAAAAAGCTTGGGGCGCGGGCAAATTCACGGCGCGCGGCAACTGCAAGAGGGAGAAGACCCGCACGCGCACAAGACGATGCGGTTATCGTATCAACACCTGCCTGACCGATTCTTTGGCATCCTGCCAAAATCGAAGATGCATTATTTCATGAACCCGATGATGAATAATTTCGGCATGAAGTTCGTCAACCTGGGCAGATACGCATCCGCATTTCGGCATCACACCTTCCGGCAATCGCATGCGGAATTCCACTTCCTTTTGGATTACGTGCCAAATTGGGAACGGTCGTTCGGACGGGGCGGCTTGATCCAGTATCAGTCGTTTTTACCCACAGGGACGGCGGAGGATGCCTGGCGCGAGATGATTCAACTCTCGCTTCGATCCCGCCTGCCGTCCTACCTCGGCGTGACGAAACGCCACCGCCCCGATAAATTCCTCCTCACCCACGGCGTGGACGGATTCTCACTGGCATTGGATTTCAAAGTGACCGACGGGAATCGAACCCGCCTCCGCGCGATGTTGCAGGAGTTTGATCGAATCGTCCTCGATGCAGGCGGTCGATTCTATTTTGCCAAGAACAGCGAAACGACTGCTGAATCGGCGCGCAGGTTTTTGGGCGACGCGGCGATCGCCAAATTCAAGAAACTCAAAAAACGCTGCGACCCGAACGGATTGCTTGAATCGGACCTGTATCGCAGGGTATTCCGTTGAGCAGGCAGGTATCTCATGGAACATTTTGATCTGGTCGTCATTGGTTCAGGTCCCGCAGGCGAGAAAGGCGCCGCGCAAGCTGCTTATTTTGGCAAACGCGTCGCGGTCGTCGAACGCGCGCCGTACGTTGGCGGGGCGGGGATCAACACTGGCACCGTCCCATCCAAGACCCTGCGCGAAGCCGCCTTGTATTTTTCCGGGCTGAAGCAACGCGGCTTGTACGGCATTGACTACTCGCTCAAAGAGAATATCTCCGTTGCCGATTTTATGCATCGTGAACATATCGTTGTCGAGGAAGAGCGCAAGATCATCGAACGCAACTTTCAACGTCACAATATTGAGTTGATTCACGGCGAAGCCTCGCTGCGGGACGCGCATACCGTGCGCATAACAAGTTCGGAAGGTGAGAAGACGATCAGCGGGGACATCATCCTTCTGGCGACCGGATCTTCTCCCTACCACCCGCCAGAGATCCCCTTCGATGGCGATTTGATCTATGATTCAGATTCGATCCTCCACATGAATCGAATCCCGAAAACGATGGCGGTGGTAGGGGGTGGTGTGATCGGGACCGAGTACGCCTCCATTTTTACCGCTCTCGGCGTGGATGTGACCTTGATCGAACCGAAGGAACGGCTTCTGCCTTTCATTGATTCAGAAATTATCGAACGCCTGCGGTATCAATTGACCTTGCTGGGATTGGATTTCGCTCTGGGAGACAAAATGAGTGGAATCTCGATCCATGATCATCATGTGCATGTGCGGTTGGAGAGGGCTGGGGAGATGGAGTTCGATATCGCCCTGATCGCCTCCGGAAGGCAGAGTAACGTGGAAGGGCTTGGGCTCGAGCGTGTCGGCGTGGAGATGGGCAGGCGCGGGTTGGTACTCGTCAATGAAAAATACCAGACCAGCGTGCCGAACATCTACGCCGCGGGCGATGTGATTGGTTTTCCTGCGCTGGCTTCCACATCGATGGAGCAGGCGCGCGTGGCGATGGTGCATGCATTCGATCTGGAATACAAGGAGCGCATGTCGCCTATCCTCCCGCTGGCGGTGTACGCCATCCCTGAAATGTCGTCTGTGGGTCTGACGGAGGACGAATGCAGGTCGAAAGATATTCCCTATTTGCTGGGCCGCGCATTTTACGATAACAACGCGCGCGGACAGATCATCGGCGATATGAGCGGCATGATCAAACTGGTTTTTTCGCCCACCGATAAGAAATTACTCGGCGCGCATATCATCGGCGAACAGGCGTCAGAGTTGATCCATATCGCCTCCCACGTGATGATGGCTGGCGGCTCGATTGATGTTTTCATTGACGCCGTGTATAACTTCCCCACGCTGGCGGACGCCTACAAATACGCGGCGTACGACGGGCTGGGGAATTTGGAAAAACCCCGCGATAAGGCGTAACAGGCATCCATGCAGGTAGATGTCATTGACCTCGGCTTGATCGAATATGAATCCGCATGGAAATTGCAAGAGCGATATGCGCTTGAGATCGCCGAACGCAAACGCCCCCCAACGTTGCTCTTGCTCGAACACCCGCACGTCTACACGTTCGGACGGCGCGGCAAGCAGGAGAATTTATTGTGGGGCGAAGCGCAGTTGAGGGAAAAAGGCATCGCCATCCATTGGGTGGATCGCGGCGGCGATGTGACCTATC
>CAYPCK010000083.1:0-239 GCA_964409185.1 uncultured Anaerolinea sp.
GCTGTTGGATGGTATCGGTCAATCGCCAGAGCGGGCGCAGGTAGAGCGTGCCGAACAACTCGTGCGCGCCGTACCGGTCGATGCGGTCTGTCTGATTGCGGATCAGCGGAAAGAACGCAAGGATGGGAAGCAAAAAGATCAGGGTGATCACGTTGAACTTTCGTGGATACGTGAGTCCTGAAAACCATTTGGCGAGGGCGGTGATAAGCCTTTTCATAAAGATGCGGAATTCTAATCCT
>CAYPCK010000083.1:249-7988 GCA_964409185.1 uncultured Anaerolinea sp.
TTGACCCGGATTAAGCCGGTTCGTCTTCCTTGTGAAATTGTATGGATACTTCTGCCCCGGGCAGGTTTCGGCTAAGTTCCTGGGCGGCTGTCTTCAGCAGCTCTTCGACCCGGTTTTGCGCGCTGATCTTTGCGGATATTTCACCGATCACCCGTTCCTTTGCCGCGCGTTTCTGGCTTTCCTCAAAGAAGCGCGCATTTTCAAGGGCAAGGGAGGCGCGTTCGATGATCGCAGAGACGATATCGATTTCATCCTTATCCCATGGGCGGTTGTTGGGGGTGTGAACCTCCACGGTGCCGATCGATTCGCCGCGCATCCGGATCGGCAGGGACACCGACCCAGTCCGCGGCTTGGTAGAGGTGTCAGATCGTTTCGGTTCGCGAACCGGTTCATCTTTGCTGTCCGTGTTGTATAACAAGGTTGCCCGGGCGCCTGAATGGCGAATGCCGACCAGCTTGCGGCGCTGGGTGAATTCACGCCACTGCGAGCCGGATAACTGCCTTGATAACGATTCAGATTCCGCCAATGCCTTTTGGGTCTCTTCATGTTGGCGCGCATTTTGGATGGCAACGCTCACCTGGTCGGCAAGAATGGAGAGGGTGCTGATATCGTCTTCGTTGAAGGCGTTCACATCCCTGCTCTGCACGTCCAGCGCGCCGATGACCGCGCCGCCAGCCAGGAGGGGGAGGGCGATTTCGCTATGAGTGTCCGGCAGGAAGGGGTTGTTGAAATATACGGCATCTTGACCGGTGTCGAGGGCGACGCGCGGCTTGCCTGTGCTGGATACATTTCCCACGATGCCGGTCTCGCCCACCTTCAATTTGTGGTTATTTGCGAGCATCTTCCTCCCGCCTTCCGAGTTGGAGGCGCTGAGGACGGCATACTCACCGCGTGAATCAAGCAAGAAAATGCCGACATGGTAGTGCCCAAATTGGCGGCTGATGGTTTCGGCGATTCTTGGAAGGAGGGACTCCAGGTCCTGGGTAGAACCGATTGCGCGCGCGACACGGGCAATGGATTCGAATTGCCTTGCGCGCAATTCATTTCTGCGGTTCGCAGCGGTCAATTCCGACGTGCGATCTGTTACGCGCTGTTCAAGCCCTGACAACGTTTCGCGGAGACGGGTCGTCATCGAATTGAACGCCCTACTCAAGGTTCCCATTTCATCTCGTGTGGACGAATCTGCCCGGGCTTCAAGATCGCCGTTCATGATCTGATTTGCCGTTTCGGTTAGCTTTTGGATCGGGGCGGTGATAATTCTTCCCAGCGCCAGGCTGAGCGCCAGCGCGAGGAGAATGCTTGCCGCAAAGGTGAGGATGTATTGGCGCGCGGCGGTGTTGAATTGTCGTTGGGTCTCGTTGCGGGCAACGACGATTGCCGTCTGCAACTCTTCCACTGGAACTAATATGCCGATGCTGTAGCCATTCGTCTCGATGGATGCGTATGCCAGGTACGTATCCACGCCGTTGAGCGGAATCACGATCAAACCCTCGCCACCGGATACCATCCGGCTTGTCACGCTCTGTATTTCCTCGGGACCCTGCCCGAGGACGGTGATTTTGAAGTATTCTTCAGGCGTGATTTTCGATCTGTCGATGCCGAACAACTCATAGCCAGCCTCCGGCATAGAAATAACCCGCCCCGCGTCATCCAGCATGAATGCGTAGCCTGTTTGTCCGATCTCGATTGAGTTGATCTGTTCGGCAATCGTTGCCAGTTGCATGTCTGCCGCGATAATTCCGTTGAATTCGTCGCCGAAATACACCGGCGCTGAGATCGTAACGACCAGCCCCCCGCCGGCCGCGTCTACATACGGAATGGACCAGCGCACATCTTTCTCGGGGTTGAACAATGGCGCGGTAATTTCGTAATAGGGTCTAGTGGTTGGGTCGAAATCGGGCGGAAGCAAGGATGCCAATTCGATATTTGGGTAGTAGCGGGTGACGCCTCGCGTATCAATACCGTATACGGCAAGAATGGAGGGATTCGCTTCGATGATTTCAGGCGCGTAAAAATCCAAATACGCGGACAAGTTCAGGCTTGCGATCAACTCCTCGGTCAATTCGTATTTCGCCGGCACATATACCGAGGATTCATCGCTCGCCGGGTTGCCATAATGCCCGCCTTCCAGTTGAAATAATTTTGTTTCCGCATTCCAATAGTTCCCGAGGCTTAATTCCTGCCGGCGGATGCGCAAATTGCTCCAATAAGTTGACAATTTGACTGTTTCGGTTTCGATCTCCTCAAAGGAATGATTCGCAATGTCGCTTTGAATGAACAACTCGTTGATCAGTTGCTCTTCCGCAAGCAGTCCTACGCTGGTTTCCAACCGGCCCGAAAGCGTGTCCGTGATTTGCGAAGTACTAGAGATCGCGATATAGGCGCTGAGTCCAGCGGTTAAAGCGCTTGCCATCAGAATGCCGAGAATGACTTTTCCTCGAACGCTAACATTCCTGAAACTCCGCGAGTATCCAATGAGAAAAAGGAGGACAATTGCGACGAGGGCGACGACGATCTGCGAAGTCAATGCCAAATTCATGAGAAATCCTTGTCGCTAAACTTGATCAAAACTTCCGAGCCGCCCAGCACGCGTTCGAGTTCCACGGCTGTCGCTTGCAAGATATTTTCGACATTCAAGGAGCCGCTGATGCTGGAGGTGGCTTCAGCAATCATGCGTTCCTTGGCGGCACGGCGGCGGGCATCCTGGAAGAGGCGGGCATTCTCCATGGCGAATGCGGCGCGCTCCGCCACGGCTTCCATCAGGCTCAGTTCATCGTCGCGCCACCTTCGGTTGGGGTCGTTCGATTCGATATGCAAAATACCGATGACCTCTCCGCGCAGTTTTACCGGAACGGCTGCTGTGGTTTGCAATTCATCTTTTCCGTTGGCATGGCGCGCCACCACATTGCCGGAATGTACCGCCGAGGCGATTTCCGGATATTCCAAGGGCGTGTCGAGCAATTCGATGCGTCCCCCGTTATAACGAAAACCAACCTGTTCATTCCTGCCTGTGGTTCGTGACCATTCGATGCGGACGAAATCATTGAACACTTCCTGCACTTGTTTGGCGGACGCGCGCGCTTCTGTTAATAGGCGGGCATTCTCGATCGCGATCGCCATCTGGTTGGCGAGTGTGCCCAACGCACGGAAATCCTCCTCGGTAAAGGCGCCCGGCTCCGTGCTTTGAACATCCAACACGCCGATGGTTTGTCCGGAGGCGATCATGGGCAGCGCAATTTCGGAGCGGGTGTCGGGAAGGTCGGGGTTGTTGAAGAAGACTGCGTCCGTTCCCACGTCCAGGGCGATGCGAGGCTTGCCCATCTGCGCGGCAAAGCCCACGACGCCGGTGCCCAACAACAGGCGATGTCCGCGTGCGAGCATTTTTTGTCCGCCGGCGCTGTTTGCCGATTGCAGGATGACGAACTCCCGGTCGCGGTCGATCAGGAAGATGCCGACATGGTAAAAGCCGAATTGTTCGCTGATCAATTTAACAGCCGCGGAAAAAATCTCGTTTGGGTTCTGGACTTGGAGAATCGCCTGAGCCAGTTCTGAGATCGTCTGCAACTGGCTCGCGCGTTTACCCAGCGCGGCGGTACGTTCCTGCACGCGGCGCTCCAACGCATCGCGCAGCTCGAGTAGTTGCTGGTTGCTGTGGTGCACGTCAGCGGCGTTCGCCCTTGCCCGATTGACCGCATTTTGCAGGCTTGAAATGATGAGCCAGAGGAAGACGCCGCTGAAAGTGAATAACACAAACGCTTCCAGCGCGATGGTTTGTGATTGAGCCAGCACGGCGACAGTGATCCCGCTGGCGATGGTGAAGATCGTCACGGAACGCAACCCCAGCAAAAGCCCCGATATCAAGATGACGATGAAGTAACTTGCGTAGGTTTGCGTGCCGACCCCGTTGGTGAGCGTGGATACTGTCGCGCCGGTAAAGGCGACGATGATATGCAGGTATGCGGCAAGAACTACCTGCCCGGCGCGCATGATACCCCATATGATACTGAAGGTGATGCTCAGCCCGGCAATGATGTAAAAACCGGGATCGAAGAGAGTGCTGGTCCCAAAGATTAACCCGAGGATTTGCGACATCACAAGCAACGGCACCGTGGACAGGATGAGCACGTTGATAAACCATGCCGTGCGCGTCCGGTCTTCGTCGGCGGGGAATGTGGGTGGTGAGAAAAAGGCTTGTATTCTATTCCACATATCTAATATCTATTCTAGGCTCGAATCGCCCGTCCCGTTCGAGGGGTGATTGCCATTGCCGTGCGCAGTAGGATTCACCAACTGGAAGGAGACGGTTGCCCTCCGCAAAGTCTGGCCGAGTTCGTCCACAGTGTCGCGCAGGATCGAATCCAGTTGGTAGGAAGCGCCGAGTTTGGATGAGAGCTCGCTAAGGAATGCCTCGCGTTGAGCGCGCCTCTGCGCATCATCCAACAGGCGGGAACTTTCCAGCGCGAGTGCAACCCGCTCCGCCGTGGCTTCGACCATGGCGATCTCATCCTCCGAGAAACGGCGCGCAGGGTCTGCCGGATTTAATTTGAGAGTGCCGATTACCTGTCCGCGCAGCCGCACCGGGACAGACAGGCTGTTCCGGGAGTTTAAGGGTGCGGTAGTCTCTTTCAAGGGTTCCGGCTTGATGCCATCATAACGGTACCCCTTGGTCTCGGATGCGCCGGCGATCTGCCTCCAACCTTTGCCGATCAGTTGACGGGAAGCAATCTCCGCTTTCTTCAGGGCATCTTGCGCGCGTTCCGCAGACCGCGCATTTTGAATGGCAATGGCAACCTGGTCTGCCAGGATCTGAAGCGCGGACACATCCTCGCGTGAAAACGCATCAACCTGATCGGATTGAATATCGAGCGCGCCGATCACGATCTCACGAGTCTTCAGAGGTAGTCCTAACAGAGATTTCGCCTGCGGATGTTCAAAACCCGGCGAATCTTTTCCAGAGGGGATTCCACTACGCGGTTCGCCTCGTTCGGTGACAAAACCGATGAGCGATTCCGACCCGACCTTTACCCTGTCTCCGTGCACCTGGCTTTGTCTCCCTTCATCGCTGCTCGACGCGCTCAGGATGGCGCTTCGCCCCGACGCTTCCAGCAGATACACGCCGACATGGCGAAACTTGAATCGATCGCTGACGCTTTCCACAACAACCGGCAGGAGATGCTCGATGTCCTGAACGATTGTAATGGTTTTTGCGATCGCGGCGATTGCGCTGATGCGTTCCGCGCGACGTTTGAGTTGTTCGTTGGCGGCGATCAATTCTGCCTGATTGTTTTTGAGCAGGTTTTGGGCGTTTGTCAGGTCGCGATTGGAGGATTCGAGTTCCCGCGCATTCGCCTGGGATCGGACAATCGCGCTCTCGAGGCTCCCGATCAGGAACGCCATGAGCCCCGCAAAAACAACCATGACAACGGCAATCGCCTGGAAAGCAGTGTAGGGATTTGTAAAGTATTCGACCGGCTGAAATAACTTGTTGACTTCCGCGAATGCAAGCCCGAAACCGGTGGCGATGGTCAGCCCGGAAAGCGCCAATGCGACTTTCCAGCCGATCAGTAAACCGGCGGCGAGCAGAACAATGAAGTTCCCAAGAAACGAAGCGTCTCGAACGCCAAACCCGAATGCCGCAGAGCCGTTCACGGCAAGCCAGAGGATCGCGGTGAGGAGCGTCCCCGCCAAACGAACATACCCGTACCGCGCGAGCATCCAAACCCCGAGCAGGAAGGTGAACACGACGAGCATCACCATATCGAAGAAGTTGAAGTCGATGGGGCGCGAGGTCGCCTTCGAGACAATTTCGAATGCCATAATCGCGCCCATGAAAACAAGCGTAATAAGGTGCACGTATTGCGAAGCGCGAGTTTTGTTTTCGTCGCCCGGGTATTGGATGGGGGATAGGAACTTAATGACAGATCGCCGCATGATTACGCCTTTTCGCTGCCTTCTTCTTCAGAAGGACTTTCGAGTTCAATGACGATCTCTGTGTTGCCGATCCTTCTGCCCAGTTCCTCCACGGTCGTTTGCAAGATGATGTTCCGATCGCTGATCGCGCCGATCTTGCTTGAAATTTCGCCGATGGCGCGCTCGCGAGCCGCCCGGCGTTGAGCACCATTCACGAGGCGCGCATTTTCAAGGGCGAATGCCGCGCGATCGGCGGCGGCTTCGAGCAGGGATAATTCATCGTCTGTCCAATCCCGCTTGCCCTTTTTGGGGCGGACTTCGAGCACTCCGATTGGCTGACCGCGAAGTTTGATTGGAACGGTAACATAATCGGACGATTTATCGAGGGATAGACTGCCCGTCTGGGCGATCGTCCTGGACCTGGGCAACTGGGTCTGACTGGCCAGAGGCAGGATCTGCCTGCCGTCGTACATATACCCGGATTGATCCAGGGATTGTTTGAAATTCTTCCATTCCATCTGAATGTATTGTTCGATCGTTGCCTGAGCTTCGGCGAGGGCGGTTTTGGCTTCATGATAGTGGCGCGTGTCATTGATGCCCGATGCGACCTGGTTCGCAAGCGCGGTCAATACATCGATGCGCCCCTCGTCAAAGTCGTTCTTGTGAGGGCTTTGAATGTGCAACACCCCAATGAGCTCCTCGCGAACGCGCAGGGGAATGGCAATCTCGGAATGCGCCTCGGGGTGGCCGATCCTTTCGAGGTAAGAGGCATCCAGCGACATGTCGGGTACGATGCGCGTTTCCCCGAGCAGGGCGGCTGCGCCAGCGATGGTGTTTGTGTCCAAGAGGATTCGTTCGTTCTGTTGCGGGCTATCAGTGTGCGCCATGACCAGAACATCCGCATCCTTCTCGTATTTGAGCAGATAGACTGTCGTCTGGAATTGTTTGTATCGCATGGTAACGAGGCTCGTGATCTCGCCCAGCAGCGAGTCAAGATCTTGCACGGCTGTGATCCGGCGAGCGGCTTCCGCAACAAACTGGAATTTTCCCGCCTGTTCTTCAAGCGCCAGTGTACGTTCCTGAACGCGTTGTTCAAGGGTTGCCTGGACCTTTTCGAGTTCTAAATTCTTCTTCTGGAACTCCTGGTTGAGAGCAACGAGACGGTCCTGGCGGGCGCCGACAAGCGAGGCAAAGCTGCCAAGGACGATCGGTGCGGTGTCGATGATCCAAAGTAGATAGTCTGAGGCGTGCAGGAGGAGGATGCTGTTGATGCTGAAGGCTTGTCCCAGTGTGAGAAACCGTAAGATCGTGGCGAAGACAGGAAACAGCACGCCGAATCCTGCGCCAATCAGGGCGTAGCGCAGGGTATTCGTTGAGGTGGGGGAGTTGAGGTTCATCATGATGCTGGCAGGCCGGGTTTACTCATCGTCCTCGGGTGAATTAAGTTGAACAATTACATCCGTATCCGTAAGCACGTTGCCGATCTCTCGTACGGTGGTGCGGAGGATGGTTTCGTAATCACTGGAAGAACCGATCAGGCTTGCGATCTGTGAAATTGCCTGTTCGCGGTTTGCTTTTAGTTGTGCCTCCTCGTAAAGTCGGGCTGTTTCTAGGGAGGAGGCAAGACGGTCGATCGCCTGCTCAAGGGTGGTGATGATGGTCTCGCCGCTTCCTTCCCTGAGTATTGCATGCACAACGCCGATGGTCTGACCGCGGAACCTGATCGGGATGGCAACCTCCTGGTTCGCGGAGGCGCCTGACGTCGATACCGTGGATCCTTTGACCAGCGCATCCTGCCCAATGGTCGGAACTGATTCTGATGGCTGTAT
>CAYPCK010000084.1:0-7958 GCA_964409185.1 uncultured Anaerolinea sp.
TCTCATCTCGGTGTGGACCACGATCGTGATTTTCACCCTGAAAATTTTCGACGTGGTATGGGTGATGACCGGTGGACAATTTGGCACGCATGTGATCGCCACCCAATTCTATAGACAGTCGTTTACCAATCGAAACGCCGGCATGGGGGCGGCCATTGCCATTGTTCTTTTGGTCGCAGTCATTCCGGTGATGATCTACAACCTGAGGCAATTCCGGGAACGGGAGGCGTTCTAATGAACCGCGCAAAGAGACAAAAGCAACTGAGCAAGTTCCTCGTTAATTTGAGCCTGCTGATCCTGGTGTTGATCTGGTCCATCCCGACTCTGGGCATCTTCATTTCCTCCTTCCGCAACCGGGACAAGATCGCCACAACCGGCTGGTGGAATGTCTTTCCCCATCGCGCATGGCAACCCGTCAGCGAATTGGACCCAAAACAACTTGGGCTGGACCCGGATGGCGTGATGCAAATCGAGGGAGTCACTGGCACCTTCGAGGAGTTTCGCGCCGGCAAAGAGACCCCGGACGGAAAAAGGGTGACCTGGATTGGCAATAAGCGGATTGGCAAGATCGAAATTCAGGAACAGGTTTGGACGGTGGATTGGGACTTCTCGCTTGATAATTACACACAAGTCCTCGGTGGTCAGGATTTTGAATTCAAACGACCGGATGGCAGTGTGGAAGTAGTGCCCGGCGACAATATGGTAAACGCCTTTCTCAACAGCCTGGCTGTCGCCATCCCCTCCACGGTAATTCCCATCCTGATCGCCGCATTTGCGGCATACGCTTTCGCATGGATGAAGTTTCCCGGCAGACGCGAGTTCTTCATCATGGTGGTTGCTCTCCTGGTGGTGCCCCTTCAGATCGCGCTTGTACCCATCCTGAGGGATTATCGGGCTTTGAATCTGAACGGCACCTTCCTCGCTATTTGGCTTGCCCACACAGGCTTCGGTCTCGCGCTGGCAACGTACCTCCTCTACAACTATATCAGTTCATTACCGCGCGATATATTGGAATCCGCGTTCATTGATGGCGCATCACATTTCACGGTGTTTACGCGGCTGGTGCTGCCGCTTTCCGTCCCAGCGCTGGCTTCGTTCGCCATCTTCCAATTCCTATGGGTGTGGAACGATTACCTTGTCGCCTTGATCTTCCTCGGCGGGAATCCCGAATTTGAACTCGTGACTCAACGAATGGCAGCCATCGTCGGCTCGCGCGGACAAGACTGGCATCTGTTAACCGCCGGCGCATTCGTTTCGATGATGCTCCCGTTGCTGGTGTTCTTCTCACTACAAAGATATTTCGTGCGCGGCTTGCTGGCAGGCTCGGTGAAGGGATAGAACTCCCGACATCACATGCAAAATTCCAACCGCCAAGAAGAATATTCTTGGCGGTTGCCGTAAAGGATAGGGATCATCGTGGAATATACGTTTCCGGACAATTTTCTTTGGGGCGTGGCGGCATCCGCATATCAGATCGAAGGCGCATATAACGAAGATGGGAAGGGCGAAAGCATTTGGGACCGATTCACGCGCTGGGAAGCGCACGTACTGAACGGCGACAACGGCGACATCGCCTGCGATCATTATCATCGCTACAAGGAAGATGTCGCGCTGATCAAAGCCCTGCAAATCCCTTGTTACGGATTCACCGTTGCGTGGACGCGCATCCTTCCACAGGGAAGTGGAAGCGTAAATCAAAAAGGTCTCGATTTTTACTCGCGCCTCGTTGACGAGTTATTGAACGCCGGGATAACACCTAAAGCGACTCTCTTTCACTGGGACCTGCCGCAGGCATTACAGGAAAATGGAGGCTGGACACAGCGCGACACAACCGATCGCTTTGCCGAATATGCGCGCATCGTTTTCGACCGTTTGGCTGATCGCATCCACCTGTGGGCGACTCACAACGAGCCGTGGGTCTCCGCATTCCTGGGTCATGCCACCGGCGTGCACGCGCCGGGCATCTGTGATTATTCGCAGGCATATCAAGCCGCGCATCACCTGTTGCTCTCGCATGGGAAAGCGGTGCGGGTCTTTCGTCAGGGCGGGTATCAGGGAACGATCGGGCTGATACTCAACTTGAATGGATTAGCACCAGCCTCCCCCAGCGAGGAAGATGCGGCGGCGACTCAACGCGTCCACGATGAAACTCACGCGCTGTTCCTGGACCCGGTGTATCGAGGGACTTATCCGCAAAAATTATTCGACTACATTGGAAGGCACCAGCCAATAATCCATGCGGATGATTTAAAGATCATTCACTCACCCATTGACTTCCTCGGATTGAATTACTACAACACCGACCTCGTGTCGTTCGATATTTTCGGCGGCTTGAATAAGGCGCGCCTCACTCCATACTCCGCTGCCGGGTGGAGCCGCACCGAAATGAACTGGGGCATTCACCCCATGGGAATAAAGAGTGAAGTCTTGCACATCAAGGAAAATTATGGAAACCCGGCGCTCTACCTGACCGAAAACGGTTGCGCCATGCCGGACGCGCCTGACCGGGATGGGTTTGTCTGCGATTGGGACAGGATTCGATTCCTGCAGGCGCACCTGCAAGCATTGCATGAAGCAATACAGGAAGGGGCAAATGTACGCGGGTATTTCGTGTGGAGCATTTTCGACAACTTCGAATGGGAACGTGGGTTCAGCAGGCGATTCGGGCTCGTGCGTGTGGATTATCAAACCCTGCAACGAATCCCGAAACAAAGCGCGTATTGGTTCCGCGATGTGATCGCAAGAAATGGGATCGTATTGTAACCATGTGGTACAAGGACGCGGTTTTTTACCAAATCTCTGTGCGGGCGTTTAAAGACAGTGACGGTGACGGATATGGGGATTTGCAAGGTGTGATCGAAAAACTCGATTACCTGGAAATGCTCGGCGTGGATTGCCTCTGGCTCATGCCCATCTATCCCTCGCCGCTCCGCGACGACGGCTACGATATCGCGGATTACTACAACATCGATCCAATGTATGGGACACTCGACGACTTCAAAACTCTGATTGATAACGCTCATGCGCGAGGCATCCGCATCATCATGGACCTTGTGCTGAATCACACGTCGGACGAACACCCGTGGTTCAAAGCCTCCCGCTCCGATAAAAATTCCCCTTACCGGGATTACTACGTCTGGAGCGACACCGACCAGAAATACGCGAAGGCGCGCATAATTTTTGTAGACACCGGATCTTCCAATTGGACGCTGGACGAACGAACGGGTCAATATTATTGGCACCGTTTCTATGCAAGTCAACCCGATCTGAACTTCGACAATCCCAAAGTTCAGGAGGAGATGATCAACGTTGCGCGGTTCTGGCTCAACCTCGGCATTGACGGCTTTCGCGCGGACGCGGTTCCATATCTATTTGAAAGAGAGGGCACGAACTGCGAGAACCTCCCCGAAACCCACGCGTACCTCAAAAAATTGCGCGCCTACATGGATGTAAATTACCCCGGCAGAATTTTGCTGTGCGAAGCCAACCAATGGCCCGAGGATGTGCGCCCGTATTTCGGCAACGGCGACGAATTTCACATGGGGTTCCATTTCCCCATCATGCCCCGCATCTACATGGCGCTCAAGAAGGAACGAGCGGATGACATGATCGAGATCCTCCGCCGCACCCCGCCCATCCCTGAAAATTGTCAGTGGTGCACGTTCCTCCGCAATCACGATGAGCTGACGCTTGAAATGGTCACACCGGAAGAACGCCAGTGGATGTGGGAGCAGTACGCGCCTGAGCCGCGCATGCGTATCAACCTCGGAATTCGCCGCCGCCTCGCCTCATTGTTGGATAACGATCAGCGAAAGATCGAACTGGCAAATTCATTGCTGTTCACCCTGCCCGGTTCACCCATCATCTATTACGGAGACGAGATCGGGATGGGCGATAATATCGAACTCCCGGATCGTAACGGCGTCCGCACGCCGATGCAATGGGATGATTCGCCAAATGCAGGCTTCACAACCGGAAAACCTTTTGCGCCTCTTGCTCAAAATTACGCACGCGTCAATGTAGCCAACCAACGCAAGCAGGAAGACTCCTTGTTTCATTCCATCCGTCGGATGATCGAGGTTCGCAAGAAATACCCCGCGTTCGGTCACGGCGCAATGGAATGGGTCGACGTGGAAAACCCGGCGCTGGCAATCTACACCCGTTCGTTGCAAGGCGAAATATTTCTTATTATCAACAACTTGAGCTCTTCTCCACAGGAAATTTCTTTGTCCGCACAACTGCAGGGCGAGTATCTCGATCTACTTGCTGATTCCCAAACACAACTTCGCGCCTCGTTCGATATCGCGCCGCACGAGCATTTGTGGTTGAAAAAGTTATAACATTCATCGATTTTCC
The DNA here is from genome assembly GCA_964409185.1 of uncultured Anaerolinea sp. GTDB lineage: Bacteria > Chloroflexota > Anaerolineae > Anaerolineales > Villigracilaceae > Defluviilinea. The sequence continues at coordinate 4,357 of CAYPCK010000084.1, forward strand.
ATGCCTGAAACAATGAACTATGAACCTGAAGCGCGTCGCACCCTCCGCCGCCTCAAGCCTCGTCTCGAAGAACGGTTCGCAAATCTCGTGGCAGGTGATGCGCAGGGTTGGGAACAGTTTTCCAATCGGCTCGAAACGCATTTCCTGAATCTATTTCGATTGTATTTCGAGTTGTATGGAAATCAGTACGATTTTTTTTTCCACCTGGAAGACCTGCTGACGGTTCTCTCCCATGCGTGGCTGGAACGCTCACAGGAATTGCGCGCACTGGATAAAACGCGGGAGGCGAACCCACTTTGGTTTCAGTCGAACCAAATGCTGGGAGGGGTTTGTTACGTCGATCGTTTTGCAGAAAACCTTGAAGGCATTAGATCCAAAATCCCATACTTTAAAGAACTGGGGCTCACTTATCTTCATTTGATGCCGCTGTTCAAAACGCCCGAGGGGGAAAACGATGGCGGCTATGCTGTTAGCAGTTATCGCGAGGCGCACCCACCCCTTGGAACGATGCAACAACTCGCATCGCTCGCAAACGAATTGCGACAGGCGGGCATCAGCCTTGCCCTCGACCTAGTCTTCAATCACACCTCCGATGAGCATGCATGGGCGGAAAGCGCCAAGGCGGGCGAGGAAGAATTCACGGACTACTACCGCATCTTTCCGGACCGCAGCCTGCCCGACGCCTTCGAACGGACTCTCCGGGAGATCTTCCCCGAAGAACATCCCGGCGCGTTCTCACCCCTCACCCTTAAAGGGAGAGGGCGGGGAGAGGGTCAATATTGGATTTGGACAACCTTCCACTCGTATCAATGGGACTTGAATTACTCCAACCCTGTTGTATTCAATCGTATGGCAGAGGAAATGTTATTTCTCGCAAACCAGGGTGTGGAAGTGTTGCGTCTCGACGCTGTCGCGTTCATTTGGAAACAAATGGGCACCAGCTGTGAAAACCTGGAACAGGCACATACATTGATCCAGGCGTTCAACGCGGTAGCGCGCATCGCGTCGCCCGCGTTGCTGTTCAAGTCCGAAGCGATCGTGCATCCTGACGAAGTGGTGAAATATATTTCTCCGGGAGAATGCCAACTCTCATACAACCCTCTTGTCATGGCGCTGTTATGGAACTCACTCGCAACCCGCAAAGTTCGCCTCCTTTCTCAGGCATTGGAGACACGATTCAGGATTCACCCGGAAACCTCATGGGTCAATTATGTGCGCGTGCATGATGATATCGGCTGGACATTTTCCGACGAAGATGCCGCCCAACTGGGAATCAACGCGCGGGATCACCGCCGGTTCCTCAATGAATTCTACCGGGGGCGCTTCCCCGGCAGTTTTGCGCGCGGACTCCCGTTTCAGGAAAACCCGGAGACCGGTGATTGCCGCATCAGCGGAACGTGTGCCTCCCTCGCCGGGCTGGAGAAAGCGGTCAACGAGGAGGGACCAAATGAAATCGAGCTTGCGATTCGCCGCATCCTGCTCATACACGGTGTCATCCTCACCGTCGGTGGAATACCGCTCCTCTATCTCGGCGATGAGCTCGGCACGCTCAACGATTACGCCTTTCTAGACGATCCAGCGCACGCGCGCGACAGCCGCTGGGTACACCGCCCAAAAGCGGATTGGAAAAAATACGCCCGGCGGAACGACCCGCGCTCCATCGAAGGGCGCGTCTATCAGGGACTGCAGAAACTGATCGCGCTGCGCAAGAACCACGCCGCCTTTTCCTGCGGGAAGATCGAAATCATCCTCACGGGTAACGAACACGTGCTGGGATACTTGCGCGCGAATGAACGGGAAACATTGGTCGTCTTTGCCAATTTCTCCGATACGCAGCAGGAAATTTCGATCTCGGCTTTGCAGCGCGAGGGCGCGCTCGAAAACGTCGAAATCCTCATCGGCGCCGGCAAGCCTGTAGATGACAATTTGATGTTGGACTGTGCAGGCTTTACGGTTCTTAAGATATGATTCGGAAAACACAAATCCACAAGTTTTGAGGCTTTTCCATGACCACACCAGCTTGGGTGCAAGACGCGATCTTCTACCAGATCTTTCCCGACCGGTTCGCGCGCAGCGCGCGCAACCCGAACGACCGCCTGACCTTTGAAGATTGGGACTCACCTCCCACTCCGCACGGATTCAAAGGCGGCGATCTGTACGGAATTGCCGAGCGACTCGACTACCTCAAGGATTTAGGCATCACGGCACTGTATCTCAATCCAATTTTTGCCTCCGCTTCGAATCATCGCTATCACACGTATGATTATTACAACGTGGATCCGCTGCTCGGCGGCAACGACGCGTTGCGCGTTTTGCTGGACTCGGCGCATAAGAAAAATATCCGCGTCATTTTGGACGGGGTGTTTAATCACGCCTCGCGGGGGTTCTGGCAGTTTCATCATGTGCTCGAAAACGGAGCGGGGTCGCCGTATAAAGATTGGTTCTTCTTCGACGAAGAACGCCTGCAAGGAAAAAAACACTGGGGCGCGTACCCCAGCCCGCACGAGCAAAAACTTTTACACCACGAGGACAGCCTTACTGCCGTCGGCTACCGCGCCTGGTGGAATTTACCCGCCCTGCCAAAATTCAACACCAACTCTCCCGCCGTGCGCGAGTTCCTCTTCGATGTTGCCGAATTCTGGATTAAGTTCGGCGCGGACGGCTGGCGGCTGGATGTGCCTGCCGAGATTGACGATGATTCGTTCTGGCAGGAGTTTCGCCGCCGCGTGCGGGCGATCAACCCCGAGGCGTACATCGTCGGCGAGATCTGGCACGAGTCGCAGCGCTGGCTACAGGGCGACCAATTCGACGCGGTGATGAACTACATCGCCACGAATGCCTGCGCGGCATTCTTCCCGCAAAAACATCTCAGCGTGCGCGTGGCACACCAGCAATCGAATTTTAAAAACATCCATCACGCCATTGACGCGCATGAATTCGCGAACCGTGTAGATCATATGATGAATTTATACAAACCGGAGATCACGCGCTCGCAACTCAACTTGCTCGACAGCCACGACATGCCGCGCTTCCTTTCGCTCGCCAACGGCGACAAGGATTCGCTCAAACTGGCGTGGTTGTTCCTGCTCACCATCGTCGGCGCGCCGTGCATTTACTACGGCGACGAGATCGGCGTGGACGGCGAACATGATCCCTTTTGCCGCAAGTCCTTCCCATGGGATGAGCACAAATGGGATAAGAACCTGCGCGCGTACCTGCAGGAGGCGATCGCCCTGCGGAAAAAACACCCCGCCCTGCGGCGCGGCGACATGAAGCGGCTGTGGTCGGCGCACGGCGTGTACGCGTTCTCACGCTCGCACGAAGGGAAGACACTGGTCGTGGCGCTGAACGTCGCGGAGGAGGCGCAAGCGATTCACGTCACGTACGATGCGAAGAAAGCGCCGACCCCCGTCTTCGGAAAGGTATCTGCCATCTCCGTGGCAGACGGGCGATTGCATTTCACCGTCCCGCCGAGGAGTGGGGTGGTGTTGAAGTAAACAAAAAGAGCGAGGCGCGCAGGGCGTCTCGCTCTTTTTATTCGGGTATTTTTGATCACAACTCCATTCGCATCAGTGACCAGACTCGTTGAGTCCATATGATCG
>CAYPCK010000085.1:0-1811 GCA_964409185.1 uncultured Anaerolinea sp.
TGACCTGCCCGCATGGTTCGACTCGTCCGCCCAGAATTCGTCCCGCGCGGCGGTGGCGATCCGCACTGACTTTTGAATCAGCGCAACCCCTTCGACTTTGTTCAACCCGCGTTTTTTGAATCCTTCGAGGGTGGCTTGGTAACTCGCGGTGATGGCGCAATCCGCGCCCGCTTTGAAATAATCGTAGTGGACTTGCCGAATCGCTTCGGGTTGCTCGAGTAAAATCTTCGCCGACCACAAGTCATCTTTCAAGTTATATCCACGGCGTTCAAGTTCGGTCGCCAGCGCGCCGTCAATGACGAGGGCGGGGTTGTGATTGAGAATGGATTCGATGGGGTTCATGTTCGTGAGGATACCATGAAATAAAATGGACAGCCGTCTACGGGCTGTCCATTTTTTGGCATCGAGCGCTTATTTCCTTGTGCCAAGCCATCCCGCCGCGCGCCTGAAAGGCGAGGATCGACGCATAGCCTGTGCCGATCACAAACACGGCTACAAACTGAGCGCATACACGACGAGCGCGGTGAGAACGACGCGTTCCCATTTGATCTGCGAAAATTGGTTGGTCGTGTTAACGATCTCCTTTGCAATACCCTACGCAACTGCCCGGCGAAGGTTGCGCAGACGATTCCAACCATCACCCGCAACGGACGCAAATCAACTCATCGCAAACGCCACATGCGATGGGTTCACCATCACCAGCGGCACATGCAACGGCGGCATTTGCGGCAAAAACGGATTCGAAATTTCCGCCTCGTACAGCGACATCCATGAAACGCGCGCCACCTCGAGGCTTTGCGCCATTTCGGTCTGGGTCGAAATGCGGATTCTCCCCTTCATCAAAAACGTGCCCGCCATCACCACGGTATCCTGCATCTGGCGGTTGACCTCCGTAGCATCGTAATCCAGCGGCTCTTCCGAAGGCGGCAACGGGTGGAACGCCGCCAATTCCGACGCGGGGAAATAGATCTCCTCGAACGATAACATTTTGGCGGGACTTCCGCCAAACACCAGAGTCTGCGGCTTCAACACATGGATGTGCTTCGGCACGCCGTCGGTGCGCAGCCAGATATTCACGCGCGCGCTTTGCTTCGTCACCACCTCCCCCCGAACGAACGCAGTATTGGAATACAACATCACAGGCGTTGCTTTTTCATCGGGACGTAAAATATACATATTGCCTCCGGATCGATTTGATTATACACTTGCCCGCCCTTTCACTCCCGGCGTATACTCGGACTTGACCTTATGGACCATCGCAACGGATCCTCTTCGCCTCTCGCCGCCACGGATATCTGGCTCGCCCTGCTCATCGGATTCGCCGCCCTCGCGTTATACATCCGCACGCTTGCGCCGTCATTACTGTGGGGCGACTCGGCGGAATTCCAGACCTTATCCTACACCCTCGGCATGACCCATCCTACAGGGTATGCAACCCAGATTATTTTTGGAAAAATTTTTACCCTGATACCCATCCATAACATTGCCTGGCGCGTGAACCTGATGTCCGCGTTCTTCGGAGCACTCGCCGTGGCAGAGACGTTCCTGATCGTGCGCCTGCTGGTCAATGCACGCGTAGCCGCGCTTTCTGCATCGCTCACCCTCATGCTCACCGAAGGGTTTTGGTGGCGCGCGCTGGTCGCCGAATCCTACGCCCCCGCCGCAGGGATGCTCGCCGGCGTGTGGTTATTCTTCCTGCTCTGGCGAAAAACTGACAAACCGATCTTCCTTTTCCTATCAGGGTTGACAGGCGGGTTAAGCCTCGGCATTCACAGCACGGTGGTCATGTCTGCCGCGGCGGTGCTGGCGGT
>CAYPCK010000085.1:1821-7957 GCA_964409185.1 uncultured Anaerolinea sp.
TGGGATGTGCCGTTCGAACGAATTCCGAAAGTCTGCTGGCGGTCATGGCGTTCACCGCGCGCAAACGCATGGAGTGGGGGAGCGCGGCGGTCGGCGCGTTGCTGGGCGTGGCGCTGTTTCTGGGGTTCTTCTTCTTCCTCGATTTCAACGACCCTCCCTCCAGCGTGTACAACGCTGTCTTCCGCACCAACCTGAGCACGCTGGGTCTGACGCCCGCCGATTACGATACTCCGCTCGAGCGATTTATGAACATCTTCCCCGCCGGTCGCTTCTGGACGTATTACTTCACCGCCGCGCCGCGGGAAACTCAGGCGCGTCTCGTTGAATACCTGACATATTTTCCCGCGTGGGGGCTGGCATTGACTCTCCTCGGCGCGGTCCATTTGATGTTTGGCGGCAGGTGGCGCGAGGGAATGTATCCCATAATCGCGTTCCTGATAATTTGGGGATTCGCCGTCACGGTGGCGTTTTCGATATACCGCGAGTTTTACGTGCCGGTCGCGGTCATCACATCGGTGTGGTTCGGCGCGGGCGCGGGCGCAATGTTGGAAGGGGTGGGGAAACTTCCCGCCTTGAATCAGGCTTCCCGTGGAGGGATGCGGGCTGTCATCCCGGCGGCGCTCATCGTTCTGCCGATTCTAATTTCGCGTCAAAATTTATCTCTCGCCATCCAACACGGATACACAAACTTCATCCGCGACAATCATATTTACCCGGTCTTCGCTCCCGATAAAGCGATACGCGATGCAAAACGAATCATCAACAAGGTTGAACCAAATGCGATCGTGTTTTCGGATTGGGATAAACTCTACAGTTATATTTATACCGCGCAGATCGAAGAAGGGATGACGACGCTCACCTTTCGCGAAGCCTGGATCGGCGACGACCAAACGCTTTCACAGACCACGCTGGAGTATATCGAAGCGAATATCGACAACCGCCCGATCTATTTCACAGTCGAGATGCCGGGGTTGGAAGAGCAATTTCGCGTGACGCGAATCAACGAAACGTTGCTCCGCATCGAAAGAAAATAATGCATAACAAACGTTGGGTCATTGCGCCCGTTATTACCCCGCAAGCCTCAGAAGCGCTAGCCGCCGTGCCGCCCATCCTGCGGCAAGTGCTGTTCAATCGCGGTCTCGCCACGGAGGAGGATGCGCGCGCGTTCATCGCCGCCAAGCCGACGTTCGATACCGACCCGTTCCAAATGATCGGCATGCGCGCGGCAGTGGACCGAATCAAGTTCGCGCTCGAACACAACGAGGCGATCGCGATCTACGGCGATTACGATGTGGACGGCGTCACCGCTACCGCGTTGCTCGTGGATGCGTTGAAAATTCTCGGTGCTGTTGTGCGCGGTTACATCCCCAATCGTTTCGACGAGGGCTACGGACTCAATAAAGACGCGCTGGATTCATTGAAAGCCGACGGCGTCAAACTCGTCATCACCGTGGATTGCGGCATCCGCTCGCCCGACGAAGCGTTTCACGCGCGCACCATCGGGCTGGATCTCATTGTCAGCGACCACCACCACCCCGACGGGGAGAATTTGCCGCCCGCGCTCGCGGTGATTAACCCCAAACAACACGGCGACCCGTACCCCGACAAAGATTTGGCGGGGGTGGGGATTGCGTTCAAAATTGTGGAAGCGTTATTCAAAGGCAGAGACTCGAGACTAGAGACTGCGCTTGTTGAAATGCTCGATCTCGTGGCACTGGGCACCGTCGCCGACCTCGCTCCCCTCGTCGGTGAAAATCGCTCGCTCGTCCGCAAGGGGCTCAAGCAAATCCGTGAGACGAAGCGGCAGGGGCTTTTTTCACTCGCGGGCGTCGCCGACATTGATATCAAAAAGATCACTGCCACGAATATCGGCTTCCTGCTGGGTCCGCGGTTAAACGCCTCGGGCAGGTTGGAATCCGCGCTGGCTCCGTTCGAGTTACTGACGACAACGGATTTCATGAAAGCGGGTCAACTCGCGCAACAACTCGATGTGCAGAACCGCCAGCGGCAGACGATCACCAAAGCCATGCAAGGACAAGCCGAAGAGATCGCCATGCAGGATGACCCCGGCGCCTTTTTGCTCTTTGCCGCGCATGAAGATTTCAATTCCGGTGTGGTTGGGCTGGCGGCTTCGCGGTTGACCGAATCGTATTACCGCCCGTCTGTCGTCGCCGCGAAAGGGGCGGAGGAAACGCGCGGTTCGTGCCGGTCGATCCCCGAATTCCACATCACCGACGCGCTCGACCAGTGCAGGGATTTGCTCGTCCGTCACGGAGGTCACGCCGCGGCGGCGGGATTCACCGTGAAGAATCAAAACCTGCCCGAGTTGGTGACACGGCTCAAAGCGATCGCGAAAGAAAAACTGGAGGGAAAGGATTTGCGGCAGACGCTATCCGCCGATATGGAAATCCCGCTGGCGGACATGAACTTTGGGGTGTTGAAACATCTCGCTTTCCTCGAGCCGACCGGCTACGGGAACCCGGATGCGATATTTGTCTCGCGCAATGTAAAGGTCAAGTCATTCCGGGCGGTAGGCTCGGATGGCAGGCACTTGAAACTCACCCTCGAAGATGGACCAGCCTTGAAATACGATGCGATCGGCTTCCGCATGGGCGAAATGGCTAAGTCGCTGCCCGCGCGGGTGGACGTGATGTACGCGCTCGAAACCAACGAATGGAACGGGCGGACAAGTTTGCAATTGAATTTGAAAGATGTGAAGGCGGCGGGGGTGGCGGATTAAGGATCAAGGTAGGCAGGAATATACGTAGACACGTAAACAAGCAAAGAAGAATCCTGGTATACCTGTGTACTTGTTTTCGGGCTTACGGTTTCACTTCGCCTTCAACTCCTCTTCGCGCTCAGGGATGGTGAAGCGGTTGATCGTCGTGTAATCCACGAACCAGTTCAGGTTGCGGTTCATCCACATCGTGAACGACCACAGCCACGGGATGATCCACATGCCGCGCGGGCGGCGCACCAACTGCACTACGGCGCGACCGACATCGTCCGCCGTCAACAACATGAATTTCGGCGTTGTTGCCTTGGTCTTGCGGTTGATACCGGCATGTGCGCCAAACTCAGTGGCAACGCCGCCGGGGTACACCATCGAAACGTCAATGCCCCACGGCTTGACCTCGCGCCGCAGTGCCTCAGAGAATCCATGAACAGCATGTTTGCACGCGGCATACACGGTATACGTGGGGGTTGCAACCAGCCCAGCCATCGAACACATTTGAACGATCGCGCCAGAGCGTTGTTGGATCATGACCGGCAAAACCTGCCGCGTGGTCTGGATCACGCCGAGCACGTTGACGTCAAACTGACCCTGAATATCCTTTACGGGGTCGAGTTTCTCCAACCAGTCAATGCGCCCGAAGCCGGCGTTATTGACCAGCACATCAATGCGACCGAATTTGTCGAGCGTTTTTTGAACGAGCGATTGAATGTCTTCGAGTTTGGATAAATCTGCTTGCACCACCAACACTTCCGCCCCGGTGCCCATGCCGGCAATTTCATTTGCCACGGTTTCGAGTTTATCCACGCGGCGCGCGGCGAGCACCACCTTCGACCCCTCGCGTCCAAACCGGCGCGCGGTTGCCTCGCCGATTCCCGATGATGCTCCCGTGACGATTACGACCTTGCCTTTTGGATCCATGTGTGCCTCCTGCTATCATTAATCGGATGGTCTTTATCCCATTATAAACGCATCACGGTCCCCAGCGCGGCTGGTAATCGCAGTAACTGTTGTTGGTCAGCCGGCGCAGGTCGGCGCCGGTGGTGCGGATGACATAGATCTCGCACCCGTGGTCGTCGCCGTAGTGGTCGAAATAGGCGGTGAATACCACCCACTGCCCATCGGGTGAAAAGGACGGACCCTGACTGTTCCCTCCGCTCGGCGTGAGTTGACGCGCATTCGACCCATCGGCAGACATGATGAACAACTCGCGGTTCCACGGTTCGCCGGAATACGTGATGATGAACGACCCATCAGGCGACCAATCGCTTCTTCCGCGGATGGCGGGCAGGTTCGTCACCTTTTTGATGGCGCTCCCTTTCAGCGACACGGTGAACAACTGCACCAAACCGTCGCGGTCGGACGCGAACAGGATCGATTTTCCATCCGGCGACCAGGTTGGGTCCCAGCCCAGCGCCTTGGGAATATTTTCCTGGTTTTCACCGTTTCGATCCATGATCCAGATCTGGTTCTGCTGGGTGTTCGGGTTGCCCCGCATGAACGCGATGCGCTCCCCGTTCGGCGAGACTTCGGGCGCATTGGCAACGCCGATGCGGTTGGTGAGCCGGTTGATCGAGCCGGTGTTCAAACTCAACTCGTAAATTTCATACACATTCTGCTCGCGAAATGCGGAGTACAGGACGCTCTGGCCATCAGGCGAAAGCGACGGGTAGAAATGCCGCACGTTGTCGCTGGTCAACTGGCGGAAGCCCGACCCATCCGCGTTCATGATGCAGATCTGTTCGGAGGCGGTCACCCGGTTGATTTGGCAGGTGAACACGATCTTGCCGGTCAATTGGTCGGCGGCGGAGGGCGCGGGGATCGAGTTTTGGGGGATTGCCGTGAAGGTCGGGGTTGCAAGAGAAAAATCTTGCGTGGGGAATTGTTGCGTCACGGCGGGAGGGGTAAAGCCGGAGGGGGTGGACGCTTGAAGGGTGGCGAACAGGTCTGGCGTCGAAGTGGACGCGGCGGGGAGGTTGCATCCTGCAAGAGCGAGGAGGAGAACACTCGTCCAAAAAAAATCATGAAGATTCAGTTTCGATGGACTCAAGGTAAAACTCCTCGCCAGCCAAAATTTTCGCGCCGAAACTCCCGCACTGCGGACAGCGGATTGCGCCGCCCTCGGGATGATATTTCTCGAAACATGCCATACACTGCGCCTCGGCGCGTACGAATCGAAGATTCACTGCCGCATCTTGAGCGGGAGTATTGCGGCTGACTTCTACCCAATGTTGGCGAACGGACTCTTCGTTCATGTCAGAGATTTCCCCCAACGCGATATTGACGCGCAGAATCGACTTGCCGCTGCGCGACTGGGCAACGGCATTAGCGACCATGGCTTCCACGCAGGCGCGTTCGTTGAAAATACCCATGCAATGAGTCCACCTCAGGTCGGTCTATAAGCCGCATTCTGTCCTGCGAATCACTCCGCATGTGCGATCATCTCTCTGGGCGGCGCGTTGCCGCGCCGCTCGGTGCGGCCCACCCGGGACTGACCCAATCACCGCGTGAAAGGGTACATATGAAGACGAGCCGTCTCCCGCCATCCGCAGATGGCTTCGTCCCTGCTTGGCCTTGCTCCCGGCGGGGGTTACCTGTCCATTCGCATTACTGCAAATGCCGGTGGTCTCTTACACCACCTTTTCACCATCGCCTGCGCCCTCCTCCCCCAAATCCTCAGGATTTGGGGGAAGTGCCCCGAAGGGGCGGTGGGGGTGGCAGTTTGTTTCTGTGGCCCTGTTCCGGCAGGTTCGCTCCTCAACGGAGGCTTCCCCGCCCCGGGGACTATCCGACGCCGTGCCCTGTGGAGTGCGGACTTTCCTCGATGGCGTCAACGCGCCACCGCGATCGCCCAACCGACCTGAGGCACGGTCATCATACACGCAAGGGAGGAGGGCGTCAACGGCGCGGGATAACTGACAAATTTGAAAACGGGAACAACTTCACTGGATAAATTGTCAAAAGACATTAAAATAGGAGCATATAGTTTCGCCTTGAGGAGTCTGCGTGAGCAAGCGGCCTGGTAAAACGATCATCGGATTGACTGGAAATATCGCCACCGGCAAAAGCGTGGTTCGGCGCATGATGGAGCACCTGGGGGCATATACCATTGATGCCGACGCGCTGGCGCATCGCGTAATTGCGAAGAACGCGCCGGGCTACCAACCCGTGCTTGACCGCTTCGGGACCTGGCTGTTGGACAAAGATGGACAGATCGACCGGGGCAAACTCGGAAAACTGGTCTTCTCGGATGCAGAAGCGCTCGCGCAACTTGAAGCCATCGTCCACCCGTACGTGCTTCAAGCGGTGGACCTGCTCATCCGCAGGGCAAACCAACCTGTGATCGTAGTGGAAGCGATCAAGTTGATCGAGTCGGGCATGCGCGCGCAGTGTGATGCCATT
>CAYPCK010000086.1:0-7881 GCA_964409185.1 uncultured Anaerolinea sp.
GCGAATCGTGCAATCGACTCGGAGGTGAAAATTGTCAGGCCCGGCGCGCGGATGAGCATGACCGTGATCGCCAGCCCAGCCGCTTCGATGGCGACTTTCGTCGCGCGTCCGAGCGCATTCCATTTGGCGACAAAAAGCAGGTACACATCGAGGGCGATCTCCGCGAGGAACACCGCGTTGATCCATGGGATGAACCTGGCAAACGCCTCGGTGAATACCGGCAGGTTGAACAACCCGTTCAAAAATGCCAGCCCCAGCGCGGTGAAGACGATCTCCGCGATCAGGTCGCCGCGTTTGACCAGGTCGGGGTCGGGTTCTTTTGCCAGCGAGGCGGGATCCCAATCTTTTTCGTCAGAAAAACTGCCGATCTCTTTCTCAGGCAATACTCGCTCGAGGATGGCGAAGACCAGCACTACATTCCCAAACGCGGCGATGGCGGTGGAAACGGCGTTCCCCATCCCTTGCATAATGATCTGCATGAAATCCGGCGCCAACGCCGGGGAACTGGTGACGGCTTTGAACACCGCCAGCCCCAGCATCACCGCCGCGACGACCGCCACGACGATCTTCAACACCATGAGAAAGAACGGGAACATGCGCGGACCGATCAGATACGGATGCGTATTGTACGTGGACGCAACCTTCTGCGGCGACCCATACTCCTTCAACAGCTCGATCTCCATCGCTTCATCGCGCGGACGCCCCGCCTGCTCCGCTTTATCCTCGAGCATATCCTCCAGTGTGGATCTCAACTCTTTCTCGATATCCTCCCGCCCCTTGAGGAGCGGCAGGTGTCTGCCGACTTCGGCAACATATTTGTCCATCAGGTTCATTTTTTCTCCTTGCTTATTTCAATAATGTCTGCAAGGTCGCCGTCATCGACGACCATTCGGTTTTGAGGGTAGCCAGCACCGTCTTTCCTTCCGGGCTGATCACGTAATACCGGCGTGGACGCGCTTCATCCACGATGCGCCAATCGGACTGCAACAGTCCCTGCGACTCGAGCCGGCGGAGCAACGGGTAGAGCGTGCTCTGGTCGATCTCCAACCCCTTGTCAGCCAGCGCCTTCAACAGGGAATAGCCGTACTGTTCCCTGCCCAACTGGCTGAGCACCGCAACGGAAAGGATCCCGCGCCGCAATTCCAACACCATATTTTGAACGATCTCATTGCTGTTTTCCATATATCACCATGCAGTGCATATTACTGTATATCATACAGTATGTCAAGGGCAAAAAAACGGGTGAGTTGCCTCACCCGTTCTACATAACCTTACGTGCAGTCGATGGTGTATTTTGCTTCTGCGAACAAACTATTCGGGCTGGTCACCACCAGCCTCACCCAATATTCGCCCGGCGTGATGATCGGGACTGGCGTATATTCGCCAGAAACCTCTTTCACGCCAAAGGTTTCAAACTCGGTGGTCTTGACCGGTTGCGCGCCGCCCTGCTGGGTTTCGAAATACCATTTGACGGTGGTGGGACCGTTGGTCTCGATGGTGCCCTTGAACTTGACCGGCGGGACCACACCCACACACAACAAGGCGAGGTCGATCAACTTCGGGTCGAGCGACAAAGTCACATTGATCACCGCCGCCGCGGGAGTCTGCGCCACTTGCAGGCTGGCGAGGTTGCCCGAAGCGCTGGTCACGCTTGCCGCCACCCAGCAGTTCCGGCCGGGGTTGAGCGGGTCTTGAATGAGCCACCAACTGGCGTCGGAATTCTTGCCGACGATCTGCGAACTCGCGCCGAGATTCAATGCGCTTGTTGCAAGCCAAGCCGTGCTCGGACCGATCCGACAATTCACCGGCTGATCCCGGGTGGTGACGGTCGGCACGCTGGGGGTGAAGGTCAACGTGGGGAGCGGCGTATCGGTCGGCAGGGGCGTGATGGTCGGCGCGGGTGTGTCGCTGGGGAGCGCCGATGTTGGAGTAAAGGGAGGCGTTGCCGTTGCTTCCGGTGTGCTGACTGGTAAATTGCAGGAAGTTGCCACAACGGCAGTTAATAAAAATAAGATCAGGGTTTTGGATTTCATTCTTTCTCCTTGAAAAAGTTACCGCCAATATTATTGGATGTTGGTGAATTGCGCAATGAGAGGTTTGGCATGTTCACTTCAACATCGGCATTTTGATGCCATGCCGTTTTGCCGCTTCGACCGCGATCTCGTATCCCGCGTCGGCGTGACGGACAACGCCCATGCCGGGGTCCGTCGTGAGGACACGTTCCAATCTCCGCGCGGCTTCGGGAGTCCCATCCGCCACGATGACCTGCCCCGCGTGTTGCGAATATCCCATGCCCACGCCGCCGCCGTGATGGAACGATACCCACGTTGCCCCACCGACGGCGTTGATCAGCGCGTTGAGGATCGCCCAATCTGAAATGGCGTCCGAGCCGTCTTTCATGGATTCCGTTTCTCGATTCGGCGAAGCGACCGAACCCGAGTCCAAATGATCGCGCCCGATCACGATCGGCGCTTTGACTTTGCCTGTTGCAACCAACTCGTTGAATTTCAGTCCTGCTTTGACGCGTTCGCCATAACCGAGCCAGCAGATGCGCGCGGGCAGTCCCTGAAACGGAACTTTCTCGCGCGCCATTTGCAACCAGCGATGCAGATGCGCGTCGTCGGGGAACAACTCCATGATGGCTCGATCAGTGACATAAATATCTTCTTTATCGCCGGAGAGCGCCACCCAACGGAACGGTCCCTTGCCTTCGCAAAACAACGGACGAATATAGGCTGGCACGAAGCCGGGGAACTCGAACGCGTCGCTCACGCCGTTGTTGTATGCCTGCTGGCGTAAATTGTTTCCGTAATCGAAAACTTCCGATCCCGCGCGTTGAAAGGCAAGCATGGCTTGAACGTGTTGCGACATCGAATCCATCGCCATCTTTTTATATTTTTCGGGATCGGACTTTCGCAACTCGTTCGCGGCTGTGACGGATAACCCGGACGGCACGTAAAACAACGCCTCATGCGCCGACGTTTGATCGGTCACCACATCGGGGACGACGCCGCGCTTGGCGAGTTCGTCGTACACGTCTGCCGCGTTGCCGATCAGCCCAATGGATTTGGGAACTTGTTTAGCCTTGAATTCCTCGACCAGCGTCATCGCTTCTTCGAGATTATCCACCACCATATCTACATAACCAATCGCGCGGCGGCGTTCGGCGCGTTCGGGGTCAACTTCAACGATGAGACCTACGCCTTCGTTCATCGTAATGGACAACGGCTGCGCGCCGCCCATGCCGCCGAGACCCGCCGTCAAAACAAACTTGCCTTTGAGCGATCCCCAGCCTTTGAGTTTTGCCAGCGCGCCAAAGGTTTCATACGTGCCTTGAAGGATTCCCTGCGTGCCGATGTAGATCCACGAGCCGGCCGTCATCTGCCCGTACATGATCAGTCCCTTTTTGGCGAGTTCATCGAAGTATTCCCACGTCGCCCAATGCGGGACGATGTTCGAATTGGCGATCAACACTTTCGGCGCGTCTTTGTGGGACTTGAAAACGACAACCGGCTTGCCCGATTGCACAAGCAGAGTTTCATCCTCTTCGAGATTCTTCAAGGACTCAAGTATCGCATCAAACGATTCCCAATCCCGCGCGGCTTTCCCGCGCCCGCCATAGACGACGAGTTCCTCGGGCTTCTCGGCCACTTCCGGGTCGAGATTGTTCTGGATCATGCGATAGGCGGCTTCGCTGAGCCAGTTCTTGCAGGCGAGGTCAACGCCGCGAGGGGCGCGGATAGGTCGAGGTGCGGACATGATGCGTCTCCTTATCCATTATGCTTGTCGGGGGTCTCAGACCCCCGACAAGCATATAGGTGAAAATAAAAATTCCTCTCTGCAATTATAGCCGAGAGGAATTTTGTCACACTCGCAATGACGGGCTTATTCCCTGATCGTGATCTCGCCCGCGCCTATATTGATGATGATCGTCAGCGTCGGTCCGTTGCCGCTTTGGGTGTAGGTGTTGCCGCGCTGCGACCAGCCCCCGCCAATGTTGATGTCCACCAGCGCGCTGTCAATGGTCACCAGCGCATTCACGCCGGAGGGAATGATGAGCTGCAGGTCGCTCAAGCCGCTGTCAATGCTCACGGTTGCATCCCGTCGCAGTTCGCCGGAGAAATCCAATGTGTAATCGCCCGCGCCGCTGTTGAAGATGAAACGTTTGAAGTTGGCGTTCGCCAGTCCTTCGATTGTCACATCCGACGCGCCGGTGGTGTAACTGAACTCAGACATCTCCACGAGATTCGGCTTTGAAAATGACAGGTTCACGTCCGCCGCGCCGTCGTTGATTGTCAGGTTTGTCAACGCCAGTCCGCCCAGTTCATAGTCGCCGTTGTACGCGCCCGCTTCGATCACCAAATCCATCGGCGCGGCTCCGAGCTTGAAATCCCACTCGTTCTTCATCCCGTCGAACGGTGGAAGCGCTTCGAAATTTCCCTGCTTGATCTCGATCTCCGCTCCGTCCTCGATGATTTCGGGTTTGAGGTCTTCCACATTATAGACGACCGTACCGTCCACCAGATTTTTCGCACCGGGGGATAAGGTTAAATCGCCCGCGCCGAACGAGAGGCTGACCTTCGCTTCATCCGCCTTTGGGTCTGCTACCGTTACGGATTCTTTGATCTCGGGTCCTGCTTTGACCTGCTCGGGCAGGTCAATGGTGAATCCGCACGCCATGCTCGCCAAAGCGAGCGCAAGAATAACTGAAACAATTTTTACGTTCATGTTGGTTCTCCTTCTGCCTTTTATACGGAGGAGATATGAACGGGTTGCGAAATGTAAGGGCAGATCTGTGTGTCTGCCCTTGTGCCCCAAAACTGTTGGGCGGATACGTTGATCCGCCCCTACAAAACAATTACGCGCTCCTGCGTTTCGACGATTCTCCAGAACTACTCATGGCCGCATTCAACGCCTGATCCAGCGACCTGACTTCGACGATCTCGATTCCCTTCGGATACGCCTCGCCCTTACGGATCGCCTTGGGCACAATCGCAGTCTTGAACCCCAACTTTTGCGCCTCGCGCAAACGTACCTGCATTTGACCCGGCATCCGCAATTCGCCCGCGAGACCGATCTCACCGATTAGCACCGCATCCGCCTTGACGGGGATGTCACGCCACGAGGAAGCAATCGCCGCGGCGACGGCGAGGTCGGCGGCGGGTTCGTCAATTTGAATGCCGCCCACCACATTGACAAAAATATCCTGTTCCGAAAGTTTCAACCCAACACGGCGAGTCAAAACAGCCGAGGTTAATAGCAAGCGATTGAAATCAACTCCATTTGCAGTTCTTCTCGCGTTCCCGAATTGAGTCGGCGAAGTAAGCCCTTGAATCTCAACGAGGATCGGACGCGTCCCTTCCATCGTCACGGCAATCGCGGAACCCGCCGCGTTGACCATGCGCTCCGCGAGAAACGCCTCGGAAGGATTCGTCACCTCGACCAGCCCGCCTTCGCGCATTTCGAACACGCCGACTTCGGAGGTCGCGCCGAAGCGATTCTTCACCGAACGCAACAAACGATATGCCTGAAAGCGGTCGCCTTCGAGATATAACACTGTATCCACAATATGTTCCAGCACGCGCGGACCGGCGATCGTCCCTTCCTTGGTCACGTGCCCGATGACGAAGACCGAAATTCCGCTGGTCTTTGCCAGTTCGCGCAGTTGCGAAGAACACTCGCGCACTTGCGAAACCGATCCAGCCGATGAATCCATGCTGGAGAGATAGACCGTTTGAATCGAATCTACGATCAATAATTCAGGTTTGACTTCGTTGATGTGATTGAGAATGATTTCGAGATTGGTCTCGGTCACGAGCAGTAAATTGGCAGGTAAAGCCACAGCAGAACTTTTCGATGACTTTGACGATGATTCGTCTCGCTGTGCCCCTACGAGACGCGTCGCGCGCATCTTGATCTGTCGTTCCGATTCTTCGCCCGAAACGTACAACACGCGTTTTTGTGAAGCCATCTCCATTGCCATTTGCAACATCAGCGTGGATTTGCCGATGCCGGGGTCGCCGCCGACCAGCACGATGGAGCCGGGCACGATTCCGCCGCCGAGCACGCGCGCAAACTCGCCGATGGGCAGGGCGATGCGATCTTCCGCGTCCGAGGAGATATCGCCGATGGCGCGCGGGGCAGACCGACCCGTCAGTCCGCGAACCGCCGTGGACTTGGTCACCGGCTCGTCGTGGATGACCTCCTCGACCATCGTGTCGAACTTTCCGCATTGCGGGCATTTGCCCATGTACGACGCGGCGACGCGCCCGCATTCCTGACAGACATAGCGTGTTTGTGATTTTGCCATTTCAATCTCCCCCTCTCCCTTGAGGGAGAGGGATGGGGTGAGGGTAAAATGCAGTATAACAGAAATTATGTTCTGTTTTTGCCGCCCTGCCGTTAATGTATTGCAGCGGATTATTTATCGTCCGCGACTCTCGCCGGGGCGGTTGCGCTCGCCATAGGAATCGGGATACAAAAGTTTCTGGTTTGGGCAATTCTCTTCGTGGCGGTCGAGGAATTGATTCCCGAATTGCAACTTGCCAAGAACACCGACTTCGCCACCTCCGGCGCGATGCTTGGGTTTGTGATTGTGATGATTTTGGACGTGGGGCTGAGGTGAGGCTTCTTCACCGCGAAGCACGCAAAGATCGCAAAGATTTTGATTTTCTTCGCGTACTTGGCGAACTTCGCGGTTAAATTCTAGTTTGCCGTCATCGCGTACACTTGATCCAACATCTCCAGAAATTCCCCCGAGGGGCGTTCCTTCAAGATTTCCTTGCGCGCGTCACGGTCGAGCGTTTTCAACAACAGGTATTGCACCGCGTACTTGCGGAAGAGTCTCTGCCCGTCCTCTTCGCCGTAAAACTGGATGCTCTTTTGCAAATGTTCGTGGATGGTCTCTTTCACCAACTCATGCGGGACTTCCTCGCGATCGTAACCCGCGAAGATCCATGGGTTGGCGATCGCGCCGCGCCCGATCATCACCGCGTCGCAGTTGGTGTGTCGCTTCATACGTTGAACATCAGCCACAGTGCGAACATCGCCTGAACCAATCACGGGTATTTTTACCAGCGATTTCACTTCCGCAATTGCATCCCAATCCGCGTTCCCGCTGTAGCGTTGTTCTTTCGTCCGCCCGTGGATCGCGATCAATGAACCGCCTTCTTCTTCCACAATTCTGGCGATCAATTTATAGTTTTTATTTTTATCCCAGCCGAGTCGAATCTTTCCGGTGACAGGAACCTTCAAAGATTTCACCAACATGCGGAACGCGCGCGCGATCTTCAACGGACTCGGCATCATGCCCACGCCCGCGCCGCGGTCCGCAATGGATTTGGCGGGGCATCCCATGTTGATGTCAATGATGTCTGGCTTCCACGTTTCGACGATCAGCGCGGCTTTGAGAATCAGGTCCGGGTCGTCGCCGTAGATTTGAAACGTGACCGGACGTTCGGCTTCCTCATAGTAGAGTCGCTTGGCGGGTTCCTTCGAGCGGCTGAGGATCTTTTCCACTTTGACGAACTCGGTGTAACTCATCGCCGAACCGAGCGCGCGGCAGATGGAACGGAAGGGCCAGTCTGAGTAGCCGTCCATGGGCGCGAGAATCGTATCTCCGTAGATGGGGATGTCTCGCACAAAGAAATTGGAGGTCCGTGTTTCGTTCATAAGCGATGCAAGTATAACAGAGACGCACGTCTGCTATACTTCGAAGCATGGATGATCTGTCCAAGCCGAAACAGCATCAATTTGGGAAAGACCGAGGGCGAGGCAATCTGCTGGGCGTCGCCCCGTACATGGTTCAACGCGATTACGCGTCGAGCGATTCGTTCTTCGATAAACTGAACACCTGCCTAAGCAACGCGCGACATCAGAATT
>CAYPCK010000087.1:0-7872 GCA_964409185.1 uncultured Anaerolinea sp.
AGCTGATGAGGGCGAGGTTGCGCCAGATGGAGGCGTAGTCGGTCGGCTGGAGGCGGGAGAGGCGGGTTACGGATTGCTTACTGCGTAGTGCGTAAGGCGCGAATGTTTTCAGTAGCGCGCGATGGATGCGTTCATCAATCGGAACGGGCGGCGTGATCGTTCCATCGGTGAGGTCGCGCAACAACGACTCCCACCATTGCGGCATGGGGGCGAGGAGCAGGGTGAGGAAGGTCGGGTTCCAGACCGAGATCAAGCGCAAGTCTTCACACTTTAACAGGAACAACAAGGTGACGTAACGGAACGCGTCCACGCTGCGGATGTGTTTGACGAGGCTCGGCACCGCCAGCGCCGATTCGACCAGCCCGCCCAACGCGCCGAGGTACGCGCTGTCGTCTTCGAAGCCGATGGGGATTCCGCCGGGGGTGCGGCGCGGACCCTCCGTCAACGGCGAAACGCTCCAATAGGCGGCACCAGAGGTCAATGCGGGATGATGCGCGTACAGGTCGGTGATCCACGCGGAAAGTCCGCGTTGAAATTCCCGTTGGAGAGTCCGCGTGTAAGGAATCATCTTCGATGCGGCGGTCGAGCCGCTGGAAGGTTCGAAGAGTCGCACGGGTTCGGCGGTGAGGATGTTTTGTTCGCCGTTCGCGATGCGTTCGATGTGCGGGAGGTAGTCGTCGTAGGTGGTGAGGGGGAGTCGTGTTGCGTGCTGTGTCCCAAAGGGATGCTTCGCGATACTGCGTATTGCGTATTGCGTAAGGTAGGCGGTATCGCGGTTGCGTGTGAGGTATGCTTGCAGAATTTGGGCTTGCGTTTCGGCAACGTCGTTCGCCGCGGCGTGAAATTTTTTCGATGCGTCCCACGCGCTCCACAGCCAGAGACGGTTGACGAGGGCGGCGTTCATCGCGCCATGCGCCTGCCCGCGGGCGTGAAGTTATCGGGGTGCACGCGCGCGAGGCAGACCAGTTCGTCGCCGTTTGCGTGACCGGGGTTGCGTTCGATGTAGAACGCGACGTGCGGGTCGCGCAAACGCTCGTCGGTGACCGCGGCGACTCCCTCGCGTAGCGGCGTGGCGCCGTTCTTGAATCGCACCACTCCGAGGTCTTTCAAATAATCGTCGCCGTAGCGCCGCGCGGCGAGATGCTCCATCAGCGATTGAATCTCCGGCGGCGTGGGCTTGTGATGGCACGGAAAAAACTCTTTGTAAAAAACAGTCAGGAAGCGATACGTTTTATACCCCGAGGAGATCAACAACCAGTACAACGGCTGCGCCATGCCCGCCGATTTTTCCAGCACGGTTTTGATCCACGAACTCGGCAGCTGCGGCGTGCCCCAATATTCGCGCCGCACGATCGTATCGCCCGAATACACCACGCTGATGCGCCGCCCCTCGAATTCGGTTTCGTGCAATGCCAGCGTCGAGAATCCCTGAACGGCGTTGCGCTCCGAATCGCGGATGAGGATCACCCAGTCCTTGCCGTTCAGGTCGCGCGTGAAGATCTCGAACGTGGTCTGTTCGAAGTTCTCGCGGAACAGGTCGAACATCTCCGCGATGACATCCGTGGTGAGGTCGGTTCGAGCGAGGGTCTGGCTGGTGAGCGATGGAATCATCATTGCATCGTTTCGAATTCGAGATCCGCTTCATTCTCGGACGCGGACCTGCCCTCCCTCCCCAACACGGACGCCCTCGGGAGCGCGTTCCAGTAGCGCATCCAGCCGATGAAGCCGGCGTCCGCTTCGGGGAGCAACACGCCGAATTTGTATTGCAGTTCGTCCACCACGGCAATATCCGCGTGCAGGAAAGCGAGCGTGAGTCGATGCGTGACCGCCAGCATGAGCGAACGGATCGGCGCGGGCATTTTTTTCGCGCGTGATTCAGCCATGGCGTTCAGCACAAAGATGCGCGAGCGCGTGGATGTGATGGGCAGGGTGGCGAACATGATGTAGTTCGACGTCCGCCCGCTGTACGCGACCACGGTGTTGCCGCCGTAGCAGTTGGCTTCGAGTTCCACTTCACGCACACCGATGGCGCGCAGGAGGCGGTCGTTGTAGTTGAGTCCGTCCACGCGGGCGCGGAAGGAAACGCCGTAATGGTTCGGCGACTCGCTGAACACGCGCGGCGGTTCGAGCAAGGTGCGGTGATGCACGCTGATGAAGTGCTGGGCGTCGTACGAGTTCGACGCCAGCACCTGGTACGGCGTATCGAATTCCATCACCCGCGCGCGGCTGATGTGCGGCGCGGCATCCGCAGGAAAACGCGGAATGGGGAAAGTCGGTTCGCCGCCGAGGAAGGCAAACAGGATTCCGTATTGCTCGCGCGTGACGAGACGCGGCTGGACCGCGCGTTCGGGGATATCGTCGGTGGCGGGGATGAACTCACAGCGCCCGTCCATGCCGAACTGCCACTCGTGAAGCGGACATTGCAAGCGTTCGCCAACCACGCGCCCGCGCGAGAGGTCCGCGCCCATGTGCGGGCAGAGCGCGTACATGGCGCCGGCGCGTCCGCTTTGCGCGCGATAGACCGCCAGCGGCACGCCGAACGCGACCATGCGCATCACCCTGCCGCGCTTCACGTCCGAGGAGCGGCAGAGCGGATACCACGATTTGGGAAAGAGGAGTTGTTTATCGGTCATGTTGATGATTGGATGAGGATTCACCCTCACCCCATCCCTCTCCCAAAGGGAGAGGGGGATTCAATGAGTTTCATAACACGGCAATCTCGATGTGGGGGATTCGCCTGTCCACGCGCGAGGTTTCCTCGAAGGATTTGTCCCAGCCGGTGAGATAGATCCGGCTGGTGTATTTCAGCGGGCGATAGGCTTTCACTAGATCGTGGAACGGATGCGCCTCGGCAAGCCCGATGGTGAAGTAATGGAATTTTCGTCGCACCGCTTCATTGTACAACGCGCGGAAGAGCGCGGCAAAGACCGCGGGGTCGTCATCATCCACGGCGAGGAGACAGGCATAGGCTTGTCGGAGAGTCGCGCCGACCTGCGGCAAATACGGGAAGAGACCCAGCGGAGATAACGCGTTGATCGCGGGGCGGAAGCGGGCGAGCGCGCCGGCGTAGCCGCGGACGACGGTCTGCTTGAACGACGATTGATTCCACAAGGCGAGGCACCCTACCACGCGAGTCCCGCTGAGGGCGAGGAAAAAATCGTCCACGGCGAGGGCAGGCGTAAGCGGGGAAGGAAGCGTGTTTTCATCCCAGTGCAAAGCGAACTGTTTGCGCGCGCCGTTGCGGTTCAGGCAATCCACAATGGATGGGATCATTTCGCGCGAGCCGCGTTGCAAGGTCAACCCGCGCGGCAAAGGGATGTCGTGTTTTTTTCGCAAGGGGTAGACGGCGTAGGTGAACATGCGAGTGTATTCGCGCGCCTGCGGATATTCGGGGAGGTTCGAGGTGAGCAACCGTCGCGCGGCGAGGTTCTCTTCGATGACGCTCATCAGGTAAAACGGGGCGCGCCCATCGCGATGGAGTTCGTGAAATTTTTTGAACCCGCCCGCCAGCCCGCGCGCGAGGTACAAGCCTTTGCCGTACGACGGGTCCACGCGCAGTTGACTCATGTAGCCGACCTCGCTGACGGAGCCGTTCACGTAGAGCGGGCGCGCCGAGCGATTGCCGAAAGCGATCACCCATTTTGAATCGGCTTCGCGCGCGACGATGGTCTGGTGAAATTCGCCCTCGATGGCGGAGGCGGAAAAATAATTCGGTTCGCGTTCGAACGACAATGAGATCGAACCGGGGATGGGGTTCTCGCGCAACAGCCGCCGCAGTTCGGGGTCGTCGCCTGCTGTCGCGAGTTCAAACCGCAGGGACGACATGCATCTCGCGCGGATTTGACACCGGCAACGGCTCGCCTCGCTCGCGGACCTTGAGCAGCGTCCCCGTGAACGATTGATCGCCCAGCGGATAATAATCGCGCTGGCGCACTTCGCGGCGGAACATGGCGTTGATGCCGTAGAAATGCCACCACATCGCCGAGTTGGCGCGGTTGACCGAATCCATGCTCCGCTTCCAGATGTTGTTCCAGTTGTAGAACTCGGCGCGCGCCTCCACACAGCCGCGTTGCAGTCGTTCGGGAGTCATACGCGCCGGCTGGAAGGGAATCATGTTGTACGAGTAGCGGTCATCGAGCCACCAATTTTCGTAGAGCAGCCTGCCCTCGTCTTGCAGGCGTTTGTACAGCGGCGTGCCGGGAAACGGCGTGAGGTGGTTGAACGCGGCGATGTAGAACTTATGTTGGAGCGCAAAATCCACCGTCTGCTTGAAACTGGATTCGCGGTCTTCGTCGTAGCCGAACACGAACGTGATGTACAGGCGGATGTTGTGCTTGCGTAAATTCGCCAGCGCTTTTTCGTATCCGCCCTGCATGGTATTGAAGCCCTTGTTCATCTTCTTCAAGTTGTCGGGGTTCAACGATTCAAACCCGATCAGCACGCCCTGACATCCGCTTTCGCTGATGAGTTGCAAAAATTCCTCGTCGTGCGCGGCGTTGATGCTCGCCTGGCTCACCCAGCGGATCCGCAACTTTTTCAACTCGCGGAAGAACGCCTTCGCCTGGTCCATGTTGGAGGTGATGTTGTCGTCCACGAAGAAGATCAACGGCTTGTTCCGCATCGCTTCGAGTTCGGTCAGGATGTCGTCGGCGGGGCGGCGCGTCTGCGTGTGGTTGAAGATCGTCTGCACCGCGCAGAAATCGCACACGAAGTGACAGCCGCGCCCCGCCTCGACCAGCCCGATGGGCAGGTAATTTTTTCCGCGATAGATCGAACGCCTGGGGCGCATGTTCGCCAGCGACGGACGGCTCGGCAGGCGGTAATACGGCTTCAACGTTTTCCTCTGCGCGTCACGCAACACCTCTTCCCATAACCCTTCGGCTTCACCGACCACCACCGCGTCGGCGTATTGAGAAACTTCCTCGGGGCAAAGCGTGGCATGGAATCCGCCCATCACAACGGGAACATTCCGTTTGCGATACTCGCTGGCGATCTGATACGCGCGTTTCGCCGTGTACGTCTCGACGCTGATGGCGACGAGATCGGTCGCCTCATCGAACGGGATGCGCTCCATGCGGTCGTCGTAGAATTTAATTTCGACCTCGCGCGGTGTGAGTCCCGCAATGGCGGCGGGCGGCAAAGGCTCCATCTGCCAGAGGCGGATGTAGGGCTGGTCGACGCGGCGACCGATGCAGGGATGGATGAGCGTCAGCCTCATGCGTTCGACCGATCCATGCCCGCTTCGAACTGTGTGGACGCCTGCTTCCACAAACTGAAGCCGAATCCCAGCCCGCCGAGGGCAACCAGCGCGCCGAAGGCCGGCGATGCAAGATTTGATAATGTTGCCAAGCCGAACCAGCCCGCAAGGAAGAGAAGAAGCGAGCGCAGTGACAGTCCGCGGTTGCGCCAGACTACCCACACGAAAATCATCATGCCCGCGATAATCAGGTAATTGCCAATGTTGAGAATTAAGTTCAAGGGTTGTTCGTTCAACGATGAATACAATGCCAGCAGGTCCGCATTGCCAGCGAGGTACAGTTTCCCGATCAGCGGATGGACGAACAATTTGATTCCCAGCGCCGGCATGGATAGTCCCGCGCCGATCACGCTCGCCACCATTGCCCAAAAGGCGGGACGGTGATCGCGCGTGTACGACAGCAGTTTATACACCGAGATCGCCGAGGTCGAGTACAACGCCAGCGCAAGCGTGACCAATATTTGCGATGCGATATAGGAAGATGATGTGATCGCCGAGGCAACAGCGCCGAGGCTCCTCACTGAACCGGGGTTGCCAATCATTGCCACAGGTTGAATCAATTCAGCGGTGAATATCAAAACCGACGAGAGCATTAACGCCGCCGCGCCGAGACGAATGCGATGGATGAACAGCGAAGCGGTGGAGGTGTGCAGGTCCGCCAGACTCCGATAGGCGCGCGCCGCCTGCTCCCAGCGTCCCTGCGCGAAGTACCGCTCCGCCAGCGCGTGTGTCAGTTCGATGCTGTTCGGTTGTTGCGCGGCGCGGATTTCAAGGTCGGCAAGCGTCTGCATGAACTAATCACCCGTCACTTGCAGGAGGTCGGGTTGGCGGACGGTGGGTTTCTGCGGTTCGAGTTGACCGAGAATCCAATCGCAGTTGTAGAAATCCTCAAGGTGGTGTGAGTAAAAACGGTAGCCCATGTTCGCCACCCACCACACCGGCGCCTGAATACGAGACTTGAGAAAACGCGTCGCCATGGCGGAATAGGAGTAGGTGTGCTTCCATGCCTGTTCGTGACCGGCGTATAGTTCGGCGGGGGTCATCAGTTTGGGTTGGAAGACCACGTGTTGCGCGTCATAGAGTTCCCAGTTCTTGGTGAGGATGCGCCCTTCGGCTTCGAGGCGTTTGTACAAACCCGTGTTCGGGAACGGCGTGACGATGGCATAGCGCGGCAGGTCAATGCCCGCTTCGATGGCGAACTTCGCCGTCTTCATGAACACATCGGTCGTGTCGTTGTCCATGCCGAAGGTGAAACACGCCATGAGCGTGATGCCGTACTTGTGAAGCAGGGCGACCAGTTCCCTGTATTGCGCGGGCGAGTTGAATCCTTTTTTCGATTGTTTGAGATTCTCGGGCGTGATCGATTCAAACCCCATCAGCAAGCCGGTGCATCCGCTCCGCGCGGCGAGTTGGAGGAGCGGCTCGTCCCTGCCGATCAACGTGGTGGACAACCCGAACCATTGCACCTTGAGCGGAATCAACGCCTCGAACAACTTCGCCGCGTATTCTTTGTCGGCGATCAGGTTGAGGTCAATGAAAATGATCTTGCGCGCCCAATGCTGTTTGATGTCCGCGACCACATCCTCGACCGGTTTGAGGTAGGGTTTGAGTCCCCAGGCGGTGGGTACCACGCAAAAATCGCAACTGTGGACGCAGGCGCGCGTCGCTTCGAAGACGTGCGTGGTGAGGTAGTGCTGTTTCTTCATCATCTCGCGCTTCGCAAACGGACGGCCCGCAAGACTCAAGCCGGGGCTTTGGTCGTAGCGCGGTTGGAGCGAACCCGCCGCAACGTCGCGCAGGAGGCGGGGCCAGGTATCCTCGGCATAGCCCACCACAATGGAGTCCGCGTGCGGTTGCGCGTCTTCGGGGATCAACGTGATGTGCGGACCTCCCAGCACGACGGTGATTCCGCGCGAACGGAAATGATCCGCCAGTGTGTAGGCGCGCGTGGAAGACCCGGTGATGACGGTCATGCCAATCAGGTCGGCTTTGAGGTCGAGGGGCACATCCTCGATGCCTTCGTCAATGATCTCGATCTCGGCGTTTAATTCAGTCGGGACGTACGCGGCAAGCGTGCTGAGCGTGAGCGGCGCGTAACGCAGGTTCTTTTTGAATATCCCCCCGCGATGACGATACAACGGACCCTTTGGAGAAATCAGAACGATTTTCATACATCCTCCTTGTGGAATGCGCCAACACGGTCAACGATGCGGTTATTGTAGCATACTGCGCGATGAAACGATCGTGCCGCTAAAAGTCATTTAACCAACGGACTGCGCCGAGCCAATCGGGTTCTTCCGTTTGAGACAAGATGCGGTCAAGGGATTCAATCAACTCGCTTATCGTCCAGCGGCTTTGCGCGGCGAAGATAATTCCGTGGTGTGTGGAGTATTTTTTTGCCAACGCATGAAAGTCGCGGATGTTGAAGGTAAACAATACCCGCCCCTGCGCGGTTGAGCCGAGCAATTGCGCGCGGTCGTCTGCGTCAAAGGCAATCCAATTGTTTGGGGTGCGCGTCACATCGTGTCCGCGTTCCCGCAACGAGTTGTATACCGCCTTGATGGACGCGTCCACATCGAGATGCAGGCGCGGTTTAGCCACCCCTCTTCTCCACC
>CAYPCK010000088.1:0-7870 GCA_964409185.1 uncultured Anaerolinea sp.
GGTAACGACCGCGCCTGCGGCAACAACCGCGCCCTTGCCCACGCGGACGCCGTCCGTGATGATCGAACCCGCGCCCAGCCAGACATCGTCTTCGATAACGATTCCCTCCGCGGTGATGCCCTGTTCCACAAAGGGACGGTTCGGGTCGTCGAACACATGGTTCACTGAAATGATCTGCGTGAACGGAGAGGTGTATACCCGGTCGCCGATCGTCACGCCTCCCTGCCCGCGAATGATGGAATATTCGCCCACCAGGCTGTCGCGTCCGATCTTGATACCGGAGTTCGGCATGCCGCGAAAGTTATAGACATGCAGTACCGCGCCGTGCATCACAATGCTGCGTTCGCCGATCTCGATCCCGTTCGGGCAGGCATGCAGGTACGTGCCATGGTCGAGGTAGGAGCCATGCCCGAGCTTGATATGGTCGGCAAAGCGCAAGCGGACATTGTTTTCGATGGCGGCAAATCCGTCCGTGGTCAGGATCAATTTGTACAACACGCTCCGCAACGCCACACCGACGATCGTCGGAATCCAACCGAGCAGTACGATGAAGGACTGCTCAAAAAGATAACGGAAGATCGAGGATGCCTGGCGGCTGAGATACAAACGGATATTGGCTAACATAAGAAGGTTTTTGGCGCGCTCCGCCATCTCGACAACGGTCGAGTTCGATGGTTCGTATGTACGAGCCAGCGCCACAGGTAGTATATAATAAAAAAATGTACCCGGCAGTTTTTCTGGATCGTGACGGCGTGCTCATCGAGAACCGGGAGGACTATGTTCGTGAATGGTCCCAGGTTTTCATCTACCCCAAGACGTATTTATCCCTGTTTAGAATACAACAGGCCGGTTACAAAATCATAATTGTGACGAACCAATCCGCTGTGGGGCGGGGATTGATCTCCCTGCAAACCGCGGAAGATGTCAACCGCAAATTGGTCGAAACAATAAGGGAAAACAACGGGCAGGTCGACCGGGTATACATGTGCCCGCACCATCCCGCCGATGGGTGCGCCTGCCGAAAGCCGAAGCCGGGCATGATCCTGCAAGCGGCTCGCGAACTGGATCTCGACCTGAGTCGCTCGTGGATGATCGGCGACGCCTGGAGCGACATGCTTGCGGGTCGGGCGGCTGGCGTGCAAGGGTTGGTCATGGTCAAAACCGGGCGCGGGAGAGATCAACTACGCGATCCCCAGCCGAACGAGGCGAAGAACGTCCACCTTGTCGATGATATTTCCGACGCGGTGGAAACCATCCTCCAAAACCGATCGACGGGACGCTAAACTTCAGCCATCGATTCCGCCACAGCAATATCCTTGATCGCCTTGACGATCATGTGTTCGAGCATCAGGTGTATATCCTCCACGTGCTCGATAACGTGGCTTTCGACATGCACTTGAAGATCCACCAGTCCTGCAAGTTTGCCGCCGGTAAAACCGGTGAAACCGACGGTAATGGCGTTATGGCTTTTTGCCTCTTGGATCACCTTCACCACGTTTGCCGAATTGCCGCTTGCCGAGATCGCAATCACCACATCATCCGCCTCCACCAGGTTCGCCAACTGGGCGGCGAACACATTTTCATACCCTTCATCGTTGGCGTACGCGGAAAAGATCGCCATATTATCGGTGAGTCCGATCACGCGAAAGTGAGGCAGGCTGTCATGGCGGGTGTTCTTTGCCAGGTCGCAGACAAAATGATTGGCGGTCGAAGCGGATCCCCCGTTCCCCATGATGAAGACCTTCCTTCCGCGCTCCCGCGCAGTCTGCAACACCTCCACCACGCGCGCGATCGATTCCACGGGCAATCTGCCCACGGTGTCTTGCAACACTGAAATATACGATGTAATCTGCTCCATGATAAATACCTTCCTCATCTCCGATAATTAAA
Organism: uncultured Anaerolinea sp.; assembly: GCA_964409185.1. Taxonomy (GTDB): domain Bacteria; phylum Chloroflexota; class Anaerolineae; order Anaerolineales; family Villigracilaceae; genus Defluviilinea. The sequence continues at coordinate 1,891 of CAYPCK010000088.1, forward strand.
AATAACTTTTGTGCCGTCCGGTTCAAGTTGGAACGGCAGTTCCTGCAACCCGTTCAACGCCTGACGGATGGCTTGATGTTTTTCATAGGGCGCGCAAAGCAAGATGAACCCCCCGCCTCCCGCGCCAGTGATCTTGCCTCCTACCGCCCCGGCGCGACGCGCCGCCTCGTAGATCTCATCAATGCGACCGTTGCTGATCTGCCCTGCCATGCGCTTCTTCAACGCCCACGATTGATGTAACAGGGAACCAAATGCATCGAAATCCCCTTCCTGCAGGACCGATTTTGCCTGAACCGCCATGGCTTTGATCTCCCGCAACACGTTCATGCGGTCCTTGATGTTGCTCTTTTGTTCGGTCAGGACCGAATCCGCTTTTCGGCTGATCCCGGTGAAAAACAGAAGGAAACGATCGTTGAGCTCACGGCGCAAGTCGCCATCAAGGTTCAATTTCTCCACGCCCACCTTTCCATCGGAGCCAAACTCGAAAAAGCGTAAATTTCCATAGGCGGCAATGTACTGGTCTTGAATTCCGATCGGTTTCGCGAGTTTTCCAATCTCAATATCACACGCTTCGCGGGCTAACTGCTCCATGGTGACGATTCCACCTAAATACGTATGCAAGGCATGCAAAGCGCCCACGGTGACCGTGCTTGATGAACCCAGCCCGGATCCCTCGGAGGGAATGTCGCCCATGGTCGTCACTTCGATCCCATGTGTGACCCCGGTTTGAAACAACGCTTCCCGAATCAGCTCGTGATGGATCTGCGCGACATCATCCACCATTTCCGTCTGGGTGTAGCCGATACGGAGTTTGCGGTCGAACCTTTTTTTTACGGTCACAAAGATGTATTTATCGATCGCGGAACTTAAGACGCAACCGCCCTCCTCCAGGAAAAACGAGGGGAAATCGGTGCCGCCGCCGAAAAAACTGATCCGCAAAGGGGTTTGGACGATGATCAAGCCGGTTGCTCCACCGCTTTGAAATATTCGACTGTTTTTCGCATCCCATCATCCAGTCCGATGGTAGCTTCCCAGCCGAGATCGCGCCCAGCCTTGGATGCGTTGAGATAAATATGACGCGTCTCGCCCACCTTGGCGGGACCATAATTTACCGGCAGGGAATAGCCAGTTGCATTTTTCAGCGATGCGAAAATTTGATTTACCGACGTGGGGATGCCCCACCCAATATTGTATATGCCGGGTTGGTGATCCACCGTGGCGGCAAGGTAATTCGCGCGCGCGCAATCTGTCACATAGACAAAATCGCGGGTTTGTTCGCCGTCGCCATTGATCGTCACCGGTTCGCCAGCCAGCATCTTGCCGGTAAATATGGCAACCACGCCGGCTTCGCCATGCGGGTCCTGCCGCGGACCAAACACGTTCGGGTACCGCAGGACCGTATATTTCAACCCATAATTAAAGTGATACATGAAGAGATAATGCTCCACCGTGTGTTTGCTGGCGCCATACTGGCAGATCGGGTTGATCGCATCGGTCTCTTCGCAGGGAACCCGCTCCGGTTCGCCGTATACCGCGCCGCCAGTGGAAATGTAGATAAATCGCTTCACCCCGAATTCTTTTGCGCATTCGATCAGGTTAATCGACCCGAGAATATTCACATCGGCATCGAATAACGGCTGCGCAACCGACCGTCGGACATCCATCTGCGCCGCATGATGACTGATAAAGTCTGGACGCTCGGCGGCGAAGACCTCGCGAACCTTTGGGTCGCGGATGTCCATTTTGTAAAATTTTGCCGCCGGGTTCAGGTTCGATTTTCGTCCCGTCGAAAGGTCGTCGAGAATGACAACCTCGAATCCGTTCTCGAGAAACACGTCCACGACATGAGACCCAATGAAGCCAGCCCCTCCCGTAACAAGTATTTTTGCCATGGTACCAATCCTTTGGTGATTTAGTATGCGCCGCGACTTTTGAGCACCGCGGGAATCGTTTGAAACAGCAACTGCAGATCGAGCCAGATACTCCAGTTACGGATGTAATACATATCCAGGCGCACGCGCTCGTCGTAGGAAATATCCGAGCGGCCGCTGACCTGCCACAACCCTGTGATGCCGGGCATCACAGTGAGCAGGTTCATATCGAACTGCTTGTACATCGCCACTTCCTCCGGCGAGATCATACGCGGACCGACGAGCGACATCTCACGCCTCAATACGTTGAACAACTGGGGCAATTCGTCGAAGCTGATCTTCCTGAGGATAGCGCCAATGCGCGTCACACGCGGGTCGTTCTTCAATTTGTGATTACGCGCCAGTTCCTCTTTTAATTCAGGACGGCGGTTCAATATCTCATCGCCGTTCACGTGCATGGTGCGGAACTTCAGCGCGTAGAACTGCCTGCCGTTCAACCCCATCACGCGGCGCTTATGCAGGATCGGTCCGGAGGACGAGAATTTTATCAGGATCGCAAGCAACACGAACAGCGGCGACAGAAAAATAACACCGATTACCGACAGGGTATAGTCCAGGATTGTTTTCAACATGATGTCGGTTCCTGTCAAACGCACTTTATGAACGTTTACCAGGGGGACATAGGCGAATTCATTGACGGTCATGCCGGTGGTGATCACCTCATACAACCCGGAAGACATGCGCAGGTTGACCGTGTTCGAGATGCCGTACTTTTTGAAAATATCCATCAAATAATCGCGAGTGGAGAATGCGCTGGAAGCGAGGATCACTTCGCCAATCTGAAATTGTTCGATGATCTCGCCCAACTGCTCCACAGAGCCGAGATTTACCAGGTTGTTGAAGAGCGGGGTAGTGGCGGCAAATTTTTTATCCACAAATCCGACCACATGCAAGCCGGAAGTTTCCCACTTTTGAAGTTGTTCGGCAAGCCATCGACCCTCCTGGTTGGCGCCGACGATCACAGCCGGGGTTAAAAAATATCCGTGTCGCCGCAGAAAATAGATCACCCGTCGCAGGATAAACCGTCCGAGGATCACGAACGTAATCGTAAAGACCCATGCCATCACCAGCCAGCCGCGGGAAACGATCACCCATGAGAACAGAAAGCCGGCGATGATGATACCCAGCACGCCCTCAGACGACGATCGAAAGACGCTGGAATATTCGCGGGTTCCTCCGAGAAGGTTTTCCCGGGCATACAATCCATTTAACCAAAAAATCAACACCCACAAACCGGCGGCGCGAAGACCCAATTGATTGTAATGAGTCAACGAAACAAACGCGGTCTCATCGAAAATCCCGAACGGAACATCGAAGCGCAGGATGTAGGATAACCGGAAGGCAAAACCGATCATGAGCAAATCCACTGCGACCAGGACGACGCGGAAGATGACCCACTGGGTATGCCGGGGTATGACCGAATTTGCTTTTCCGATTTTCTTCCCCAGCGTCATGATGTGCATTTTCTCCATATTCGGTCCTGCGGTTAACATTCCATTGGCTCCTAGGGTTCTCTAGCCGGTCATTTTTTACGACGAGCAAAACCTCTCGAACTGTATTTTCTGTTTTGAGGTGATTTCGCTGTTCCATGACGATACGTCTACCAAAAAGTTACTTTGGAAACTGTCCGCCCCATCCCCCAAACCTGTGATTGCTGACAGGGCTAACCCCGCTTCATTCGGACGATTTGATTGCCCTGCACTTCGACGGAGACCTGACGCTCTTGAAGAAAATTCATCAGCACTCGCGCCCGCTCGGTGCCGGATACCGAACCATCGAAAATTGCTTCATACCCTGAAAATAATCCCGATTTGATGAGAATTGGGTCACCGGGCTTTAGATCGCGGATTGTGTTTTTGGCGGCTTGGTTGAGTTCGTCTACCCGTTTCTGAAGGGTGGAGATCAAGATGTCTGGAACAGGCGCCGGCTCCCCGCCGAAACTGACGAGGTTTGCCGCGCCAGGCATCCACTGAAGAGTGGACACGTTGACCGTGGTCAAATCCACATGAATGAACAGGTATCCGGGAAAGTACGGCTTTTTTTTCCGTGAACGAGGGTTGACCGGTGTCACCTGCAGGCGTGGGTAAAATACGGTCAGCCTCCCTGCTTCCAATTGGCGGGCAAGGAAATCTTCCTTATTCGGTTTACTTCGAAAGGCATACCAGTGTGTGGTCAATGAAACCTCAAACAATGCGGGGCGGTTTGTTACTTATACGCAGTTTTAGCGTCTTGGATTAGTGTTTGCAAATGCGCAAAGCCAATTATAATAGCGTCAATCTTTCCGGGTTGGTTGCAAAAAGGACAATCAAAATGAGCCGTTCAAGAATCAGAGGATCATCGGTATTTCTGGTTATTTTATTTCTTAACATATTCCTGCAACCACAGTCCGTCAAAGCGGCTTGTGCGCCTGATCATATTATTTATGTTGCTTCATCCGGGTCCGGCGCCGGCGGGTGCACATGGGCTACCGCATTCCCTTTTTTACAAGATGCCATCGCGCTTGCCACCAGCGGCGACCAGATTTGGGTGGCGAGCGGAACGTACTATCCCGATGAGGGCGCGACCCAGACCAATAACTCTCTTACCAGCACTTTCATGCTCACCGACGGCGTATCCATTTACGGCGGATTCACAGTTGGCGATACGCTGTTGAGCCAGCGAGACTCCAACCCAGCAACAAATGGCACCGTATTGAGCGGGGATATTGACCAGATCGCCGGCGCAGCCGGAAACGCTTACACGGTCGTCACGGTGAACGGCTTGTTGACCGACACCTATGTGCTGGACGGGTTCACCATTTCTGGCGGAAATCAAGTCTCCGGCAGCGGTCTCGGCGGCGGTATGTACATTCAAAACGCCAGCCCGACCCTGAATAATTTGATCATTACAGCCAACAATGCAAGTGGGCGCGGTGGCGGAGTGTTCATTATTTCGGTATCCGCCGTGGAAGCCAGCTACAGCCGCCCGGCTTTCACCGATGTGACGGTCAGTAACAATACCGCCGGCATCGGTGGAGGTGTCTATGTGCAAAATGGAAGCCCGTCATTTACGCGAGTGACGTTTTCCGGCAATTCTTCATCGGGCGGGGCCGGTGGAGGCTTGAACGTTCAGACACTTGGCGGACCCGGCGTGGACGAACCCAATCTTCCAACCTTGTTGGATGTGACATTCTCCGGCAATACTGCCGTTGGCGGAGGCGGCATGTTCAACAACAACAGCAACTCCACGCTAAACCGCGTGACCTTCAACGGCAACACCGCCACTCGCCGCGGCGGCGGCATGTTGAATGAGTTCTCCGCCCCCACGCTGACCAATGTGACATTCAGCGGCAACACATCAACAGAAACATCCGGGACGACAACCCCTTGGGGCGGCGGCGGCATAATGAACATCGGCGCCGACCCGGTCTTGAACAACGTCACCTTCAACGGGAATAATAGCGTCAACGGCTCCGGCACAGCGGGCGGTGACGCCATGAAAAACGTGACATTGACCGGAAATGCCAGCACGCCGGTCATCGAGAATAGTATTTTATGGGGAGATGGCGGCATCAACGACGAAGTACTCAATGAAGGGACAAGTTCCGCCACCATCGAAGACAGCATTGTGCAAGGCGGATGCCCCGCGCTATCAACATGCACCAATGTCATCAATGCCGACCCCGTCTTAAGCGCGTTGGCGAACAACGGCGGCAACACTCAAACCATGGCAATCAGTGTCACTGGCGCGGCGGACGATGCGTCAGACACCACCACCACAGATTGCGCCGCCACCGACCAGCGCGGGACAGCGCGTCCCCAAGGCGTAGCATGCGATATCGGAGCCTATGAGATCGGCGACACCAGCGACCCGACCCTGATCTCTTTTACTCGCTTCAACCCGGCGATCTCACCCACCAATGCAGACACCTTGATCTTCCGCGCGACCTTTGATGAGACCGTTATAAATGTCAGCGCCGGCGATTTCGTCGTCAACGGGACCACCACCGCGACCGTTACCCTGGTAACACAAATCAGCGGCACGGTTTATGAAATCACCGTTTCCGGAGG
>CAYPCK010000089.1:0-7844 GCA_964409185.1 uncultured Anaerolinea sp.
GCTGCTGCTGGTTGGCCCGCATGGCACGGCCAAGTCGCTGCTGATCGAGCGCATGGCTAACGCGCTGAACATGTAGCTGCGGCACTATAACGCTTCCCTGCTCAACTACGACGATCTGGTCCAACGCCCCGAGCAGGTGATCCGCGGGTTCTACGAGCAGTTCGGCTACCCCGATAAACCGGGGTTGGACAAGATCGTGGACGAAGCTGTCAAAGACACGCTCGCCCATCGCAGCGACCACACCTATTCCTACGAAGAAATGGGGTTCACCCGCCAAAGGATCGTCGAAATGTACGCCGACATCTTCGAGCGTTTTGGCTTTGACAAACGCGTAGAGGAAACCGTCAGCGCGCCTTCACAGCTCGTCACCGTCAATTCTGTCGAATAAAAACACAGGTCAGGCAATTTTTGCCTGACCTGATCGTTTACTTCGCGGATCGCGAGGCGGGCTTTTTGGGTTTCCTCGCCGCTGTTTTGGTTCTTGACTTGGTTTTGCTGGCGGGTTTGACAGATAATTTCACATTGGCAGGTTTTTTTACAAAGGCGGCTTTCGCCATAACCGCCACCGCCTGACCTGCCATTTGATATTCCTCTTCCCAATTTTCCGCAACTTTCAGGTTGATCGCTTTGTAACGCGCCATCAACATGATCGCCCCGCCAATCGCCATCAACGCGGCGATCACCATGGAATAACTGATATCCGTTTCTCCGATCTTTGGCTGGTCGGGGCGGAACAACTCGATCCACGTACGTCCGATGCCAGCCAGCAGCAACCAGCCGGCGAATAACGTCCCAGGCTTGAAATCCTTTTCATACCGGCGAGACAGCCACAACAGGAATCCCGCCGCGGCGAAATTCCAGAGCATCTCGTAAGCAAACGTCGGGTGGAAGCGCGTGCTCTCGAGGTAACTCAGCACTTCCGCGCTGGATTTTCCCTGCATTTCCAGCGGGATCTGGTATGAGTATTCCGTTGAAATTTTCAACCCCCATGGCAGCGTTGTGGGCGGACCGTACAACTCCTGGTTGATGAAGTTTCCCAACCGCCCGATGCCCTGACCAATGAGCAGGGCGGGACCGATCGAATCCAACACCATCCACGCATCGACCTTGTGCTTTTTCAACAACAGGAGCATTGAAATGGCGCCGAAGAGAAAACCGCCAAAGATATGCAAGCCGCCATTCCAAACCCGCACGATCTCGGATGGGTTTTCGATGTATAACCTGTTTCCGCCGAGTGTTGCATTCATCACATACCACAACCGCGCGCCGATGATGCCGACCGGAAGAACCCCCAACGGCAAGCCGAACTGGAAAGTTCCCCATGGAAATTTCATCTTCCGACCGATATCCGTCCAACCAACCAGCACGTCCCAGATCGTATCGCCATTCCCGCCGCGACGGATCAATTCGCGTTCGGCGATCAGTGAGCCGACGATCACGCCAGCCATCACAATCACACCGTACCAGTGGAGCGAAAAATTGCCAAACGAGTAAATTATTGGGTTAATCATCCATACCTCGAAAATTCATTTTGAACGATTATAACATTGCAATTTCCCGCCACTTGCCAATCCGCTAATCGAGGTTAAAATCGGGCTATGCAACCGTTCGAATTGAATATTTTCATTGACTGCCCCCGCAACGAGGTGTATGACCAACTCGCCGAACCGCTCAATATGATCGGGCTTCGCCCCCGGTTGACCACGATTGACGTGATGAAGGAGCAAATCGACGCAACGGGTATTCTGCTCCGCCCGTTCTACACCGTGGAAACCTACCGCTGGGCGGGGTTGCCTGTTTTTCGGAGCCGCATCTACCTCGTCATCCACCTCACCCGTCCTAAACGCGAGATGACCATTCGCCTGTACGGCAGGCTGGGGATCCGCCTCGCCTTCCATTATGAGTTCCATGAAGTGGAGAACGGCAAAACCCACCTGATCCAGAGGGTCGAATTCGAAAAGGTCAACCGGTTGATCGAAAGTTTTGTGTACAAAGAAGCCAATCGAAGCCAGCGGGCGGTGCTCACAAACCTGAAAGTCCGTCTCGAAAAGTAACATAGCCGCTTGCCTTGCCCGGCGTATCATGCTATAATGCCGTCACTTCCCCAGTTATTTCACAGCATACACAATGTGTCATCTGAACGTCGGGTTATTCAACCGGCATGGGTGGCACGCCCGGCAACCTCTTGATAGAAAACCCACACCTACGAAAAAATTAAGGGAGACTCCCACCCGCGCCATTCCCTTGGCGCGCTGATTGGCATTGCCTTATTAAAAAATCCCACCCAGAGAAAAGAACCATGAAGATACTTGAACTCGAAAATGAACCCCTCTCCAAACTGCGCGCCTTGGGAAAATCGCTGAACGTTCCCAACTCCAACCGCCTGAAAAAAGAGACCCTCGCCATGATGATCCGCGAGGCGGAGGCGCAGAAGGAAGGCATCGAACTGCGAGGCGGCATCCTGGAGATCATGAGCGAAGGCATCGGCTTCCTGCGCGCCACAAACTACCGCATCAGCGATCAGGATGTGTACGTGTCACAAGCGCAATTGCGCAGGCACGACCTGCGGGCAGGCGACCTCGTCATCGGGCAGGTGCGCCCGCCGCGTGAAAGCGAACGACATTTCGGTTTACTCAAGGTTGAATCCATCAACGGGCTTGATCCCGAGGAAGCCTCTCGAAGGCCTGTGTTTGAAAACCTCACCCCGATCTTCCCCGACAAGCGGTTTGATCTTGAAACCGACCATGACACCCTCGCCCCGCGTTTGATCAACCTGATCGCCCCCATTGGGCGCGGTCAACGCGGGTTGATTGTTTCACCTCCCAAAGCCGGGAAAACCACCATCCTCAAACAGATTGCGAATTCGATCTCAACAAAATATCCCGATGTTCATTTACTTGTCGTGCTGATCGGCGAGCGCCCCGAAGAGGTAACCGACATGGATCGCTCGGTGGATGCCGAAGTGGTTGCATCCACCTTCGATGAGCCGGTCACGTCGCATGTGCGTACAGCCGAACTCGCCTTGGACCGCGCAAAACGACTTGTGGAGATCGGCCGCCACGTGGTGATCTTGATGGACTCGATCACCCGCCTCGCGCGCGCGTATAACCTGGTCGTCAATCCCAGCGGACGCACCCTCTCCGGCGGTATGGATCCTTCCGCGTTGTACCCGCCCAAGCGCTTCTTCGGCGCGGCGCGCAACATCGAGGAAGGCGGTTCGCTCACCATTATTGCCACCTGCCTCGTGGATACCGGTTCGCGCCTCGACGATGTGGTCTATGAAGAGTTCAAAGGCACCGGCAATATGGAACTATTGCTCTCGCGCAAATTGCAGGAACGGCGCATCTTCCCCGCCGTGGATATCGAACGTTCATCCACGAGGCGCGAAGACCTGTTGCTGGGACCCGATCTTTTGCAACGCGTCTGGCTCATGCGGCGCATGTACATTCAAATGACCTCCCCACAACCGCAAGGCGCCGGCATGGATCAATCGGTGGCAACCGAAGCCATCGTCACCCGTCTGGACAGGGCGCGCAACAACCAGGAATTCCTCGAGAACCTCGGCAGGGATTCCTGAGCGTCGCAATATTCTGGAAATGACGAACGTACTTAAATTCCTGAGCAACAATAAATTTTCCGTTTTCAGTTGGGTCGTAACCATTGCGCTTGGGGGCGGAATGATCTTCGGCGCTTTGGCATGGAAACAAGCCCACGCGCCGCAACAGGCGCTTGCGCCCGAACCGACTGCCGCGCCGCAGGACGAATCGGTGGAGGTGGCGATGCCAGCCCTACTGGGGTCCGATCCGTTCCTGTCCATTTCACGGGTCATCCAGCTGAAGACGAACATTCCCGAAAACAAGCCCCGTTACGAACCGGTGCAATACCGCGTGCAACGCGGCGACTCGATCTTCGCCATTTCCTCCTCATACAACCTTTCCGCTGAAACCGTGCTTTGGGCAAACTACGATACATTGCAAGATGATCCGCATAGTTTGAAACCCGGCCAGGTGTTGAGCATTCCGCCCACCGATGGGATTTATTATCAATGGAAGGAGAACGACACACTCGATTCGGTAGCTAGCGAGTTTAACGCGGTTGTTGACGACATTATCAATTATCCCGGCAACGCCATCGACCTGAGCGACCCAAAGATCACTTCCGGATCGTGGGTGATGGTGCCCGGTGGTTCGCGTGAATTTGTGCAATGGCTTGTGCCAACGGTGGGCACGGGCAGCGCTGGCACGGGAAGTTCGCCAACGAATCAGAGCGCATGCCCCGGCGGGGCGGTGGGCAGCGGCGGATTCGTCTGGCCCGCAGATTCACATTCGCTTTCTGGAAATGATTATTGGAGCGGACACCTCGGCATCGATATTGCGGCTGGGGAGGGCGCCCCCGTGTACGCGGCGGATAGCGGCGTGGTCACCATGGCGCAAGGCGGTTATAACTACGGCTACGGCAATGTGATCCAGATCGATCATGGGAATGGTTTTTCTACCATTTACGCCCACTTGAGCGTGATCGGTGTTGGCGCATGCCAAAGCGTGAGCGCCGGCCAATGGATCGGTTCATCCGGTAATACCGGGAATTCGCAAGGCGCGCATCTCCATTTTGAGGTGCGGCAGGGTGGCGGCTCCATCAATCCCTGGTTTGTTCTTCCCTAGCCGCGCGATGAACCAATCCTCGCTTCAATCCTTGCTTTCAGACCTGGCGCTTGGGGATATCAAGTATTTCAATTCGATCGGTTCTACAAACGATGAAGCGCTCGCCTGGGCAAACAAAGGCGCGCGCGATCTATCGGTGATTATTTCGGACGAGCAAACCATGGGGCGCGGCAGGATGGATCGAGCCTGGTTCACGCCTGCTGGAACCGCCCTCGCGTTTAGCATGATCCTGCGGCCCAGCTCTTCAGAGAAACCGTATCTTTCCCGGTTGGTCGGGCTTGCCGCGCTCTCCATTTGCGAACCCCTCCAAAAATTTGGCTTGAACCCGCAGATCAAATGGCCCAACGATATCCTGCTCAATCAACGCAAGGTTGCCGGAATCTTGCTGGAACTGGCATGGGCGGGGGAAGAACTCAAATTTGTCGTAGTGGGAATCGGGCTGAATGTTCTCAAGCGCGCCGTCCCCGATACGGATATGTTGCGTTTTCCCGCTACCAGCCTGGAATCTGCGTTGGAACGCGAGGTGGCGCGCGAGGAAATTTTGCGCGACATCCTTACCGCTTTTATTACCCTCCGCCCCGCTCTGGGCACCGATGAACTGATGAATCAATGGGGCGCCGCGCTTGCCTTTCGCGGGAGGCAGGTGCGCGTGGAAATGGGGGCGGGCAGGACCGTGGTCGGCAGGCTGGAAGGGATACTTTCAGACGGCAGTTTAAGATTGCGTGATGACAATAACAAATCCGTGACAGTGCAATTTGGCGATGTCAGCCTGCGTCCATTCACGGGTATACTCAACAATAGGTGACCATGTTCGATAACTTACGCGATTCCGCATCTTCATCCCCTTTTTACGAAGAGGACGCCAATGACCTCTACAAGGAACCGGCATCCAAACCCATGATGGATTCGGTGATTGCGGCCCCGAGAAAACGCGGGTCGCGTTTTCTCGGGATGAATGGAGCGCAACGCTTCTTTCTTTCGTTCATGTTGTTCTTCGTCGTATGCCTGCTCGGTACGTTGGCGATGTTGATCCTGGGTAAGATGGCGGTCTTTTAGAAAGTGCGATAGTCGTTTTACAAGAACAGACACCCGGTTTTACATGGTGTCTGTTTTATTTTCAGTTGGGGAGGTGGAAGCGTGAGGATGGTGATTGGGCTGGCACGAAAACGAATCACAAAGCCTTCCCGTTGCTCTTTCATCGGGAAGGCTTTGTGATTTATGTTTATTATCGGTCTGCTGTAACGCTGATCAGAACAGCACGCACCATGCGGCGGTAGAGATATTCGCCGGTCTTCGAATTGAACCCTTCACAGGTGACCAGAGTCAGCCAGGTCTTTTCCTCATGCTTCATCATTGATTTCGTATCGCTGGAGGAGATCAAGGCTGAATCGCGGATCTCGTATATGAACACCTGTCCAAAAGCGTGGATCTTAACCTGGTCGCCGTATTGCAGGTCCTTGAGTTTGTTGAAGGGACCGGGTTTGTTGGCTTCGGTCCAGACATGACCCGTGACAACGGAGTTGCCGTTCCATGTGGGGAACGCCGAACCGTTCAGCCAGCCGGCATTGCGCCCAAGCCACGAAACGTCCCAGCCGTCTTTGGTTTGAGGCACGCCCACAATATTCATCTTAACCCCGAGGCGCGGAATCTCTATCCACAGGCTGGTGACGGCGTACATTTTTTCGGCGGGTTGGGCTGGCAGGGCGGTGACAAGTCCCTGCGCAAAGCCGGTGGCGGGCACGGCGCTCGCGCGTACGGTAGTGCCGCCTCCGCCGCCCGGGCCGGCGGTCACCGTGAATTGGATGATCGTGTCTGCCAAGCCGTCGTTCAACTCAAGGTTCACCAGATTCTCGATGGAGGTTGTCCCGCACACGTACAGTTGGTAGGTTCCAACCGGGAGGGCGATCCCGCCGTTGATATCCAACGTGGCGACGAACGGACCGCTTCCTCCGTTATTCGTGTATGTGGCTGTGTTGACGGTGATGACCGTGTCGTCGGCGACCACGCCGCCCAAACATGAGACTGTATCAAAGGTTGTGTTTACGCCGGCTTCCACCAGCAGGTAGTTGACCACATTGTTCGCCGCGCCTGCCGACCCATCGTTCTTTACATCTTCATTGTAGGTCACGGTCAGTTGGGTGGGACCGGTAACTGTGGCGGTGTTGGCTGGTACCGAAGCGGTGACGGTTGGACCGGAGTTATCCACGATGAAAGTCGTTGACGGTCCGGCGGCTGGGCTGGTGTTTCCGCTTCCATCTGCGGCGACGCCAGCGGCGATGGAGATGCCGATTGTCCCGTTACCGGTAATGGCGGATATGGTGACTGTGGGCGTGGCAGTGTTCCCGTTAGTGACAGAAACGGTTCCTGTCGCTGCGCCAGTGGTGTTGAGGGTGATATCGCCGGCGGTGAGGTTGAAGGTTGTCGCGCCGGAAATGGTGATGGGGAAGTCAACCGGACCTCCCGATGTGACGGTGACGCTCGGAGCGCCGATAGTGAGGGTGGGGGCGGTGTTGTCTACCGTGAATATGGCGGAGGGTCCCGCCGCCGCGCTGGTGTTGCCGGCTGTATCGGAGGCGATGCCTGCTGCAATGGATATGCCGATCGTGCCGTTGCCGGTGATGCCGCTGATGGTAACCGTCGGATTGGCGGTGTTGCCGTTTGTCACCGAAACCGTGCCAGTCGCTGTGCCGGTGGTGTTGAGGGTGACGTTGCCTGCTGTGAGATTAATCGTGTTCGCGCCGGCGACTGTAATGGCGAAGTCGACCGGTCCCGTGCTGGTGAGTGTGGTGCTTGGCGCGCCGATAGCGACTGTGGGGGCGGTGTTGTCCACGATGAAGGTGGCAGATGGTCCTGCCGCGGCGGCGGGGTTGCCCAAACCATCGGAGGCAATGCCAGCCGCGATGGAGATTCCGATCGTTCCATCCCCGGTGATGCCGCTGATCGTGACGGTCGGGTTGGCTGTGTTGCCGTTCGTCACGGATATAGTTCCTGTCGCTGTGCCGGTGGTGTTGAGAGTCACATTTGCGGCGAGTAGATTAAATGTCGTTCCGACGGTGACCGTGAGAGGGAAGTCCACCGGACCATTCGTCGTGGTTGACGGGTTTGGGGTGCCTATCGTGACGACTGGTCCCGAGTTATCCACGGTGAAGGTCGCGGAAGGTCCCGCTGCGGCGCTGGTGTTCC
>CAYPCK010000090.1:0-7812 GCA_964409185.1 uncultured Anaerolinea sp.
GCCCCCGTGATCGTCCCGCCATTACATACTTGTGCCAAAGCCCGCTGTGGCGCCTGAGTCAAAAACGCCACACTTGTCAGCATCATCGCCAGGATCAACCGCTTCATTTCTGTACCTCCCACCACGCTTGCCCTAGCTTGTCCCGCTTGTACTCGCTCATCCCCTCAAATCGTGCAAACTCCTTGTCCTGTGGCTGTTTGGGGTGGGTCAGGTCCCAGATGGCAGAGAGCAGTAGCCCCTGGTACCGCTTGGCGAGTTTGTCTGCCTCCTCTGTCTGCACAATACTCTCGCGGATGTATAGGTAAATGGTGACATCGCTTGCCTCTCCCCCATCGGTCTGGGCGTACTCTATCCCCCAGCTCTGGTACGGCGCACTCTCGCCTACCCCGTAGGTCTTGCCGATCGCCTGCTCATGGGACGTGAGTAGGATGAGTAGTTTATCTACCTCCACACTCCCTGCCTGTCGCCCACTAGGTAGGTAGCGCGTTATCTGCCTTGGCGCGCTAAAGCCTGCCTCAGCGAGCGTGGCTTTGATCAGAGGAGTCTCAACTCCCGAGACCGCCACCCCCGCCACCTGCGACACTACCCTGATATCAGGGATCAACAGTTCGCTTGTCTTATCAGCCACCCACGCCCACCGCCACAAGATGAGCCCCGCCAATATGATTAAAGCAATCAATACCACATATTTCCCCACAACTTCATTGTGATCGAAAACTATCCGTCCGTCAACAAGTCTTACTTCAGCTCAAAAATCAAAAACTCATACCCCTCGCCATTCGGGTTATATCTGAAAAATTGATACATATCAACTACTGATGCCCCGGGGTAATATTGCTTGCCAGGTACCATCGTCTCAAGCGTACTCTTACCTTTTCCCAAAGTATCTTTAAAATCAACCCGCATCCTAGCTATCATTTCCCAAGCTCGAAACACTCTACTAGCAATACTTCCTGCCCTGTCCGAGGTCATATTTCCATCCGACTCATATACTACAAACAACTGCTCATTTGCCACAAACACGGCAATGCCAGCATCCGATTGTCCCACCACCCAGCGGATCCCATCAGGCACGGTCACCCCAGGCGCTACCTCTTGGTTGATGTAGCTACCCGATCTTGTTGCATAGACGACAGGCTTGGATAGGTCTACCGTCACTGGCTCGCTCGCCTGCAGGTACGACGGCGAGCGGTTTTTGGAGTGATTGTCGGGGTTGGCAAACTCAGGCAGCACAATCTCTATTTTTTTATCGTTTGTTTCCAAATAGTTTTGCAGTCCCTCCGCGCTCATCCCCTTTTGGTGGGCAATCGCAGTCAGTAGTTCCCCGTACACCGCCTGCGCTCCCTCGGGGGTGGAGAAGTAGGCTCTCTGCTCCTGCAGGGGGTGTACGATCACGTCTATCGCCATCCCGCCGTAGCCCTCCACTGGGTAGTATATGCCCCGCACCCACTGCTCGACTCCACTTATCGTGACTTGCATTGCGTCTATCCGCTCGCCCTCTTGTGTCGGCTCGTCACGGATGAGCATCTGTACCTCTTGCCCTCCCCACTCGCGCGTCTCAATGCGGTAGTTGGCGGGGTCAAAACTCTCGTGATCGGCAGGATTAAAATTAAGCAACGTCAGCACACTTGCCACCTCAGGCTGGTTGACGCTCACTATCGGAGGGGGTTCAAGTGTTTCTGTTGGCAACGATGTTTGGGTCGCAGTGACCGACACATGCAAGGTCGCAGTCGCAGTTACTTGGGGCGACGAAGAACACGCAGTCAGGAGCATGGCAAGAATGAGGCATGAAATTTTTTGCATCGGGGAATTCCTCCAAGAAGGCTCGATCATTTTACAGTCGCTTCAAAATTCAATGGTTGAATTTTGGTTTATTTTTGGTATAATTTTTGTATGCATCGGTGGTCGAGTAGGACGAAGCGATAGCGAAGGGCGTACAATTGCACCTGACGCATGTGTAGGTGTCGAGACTACTTCATAACAAAAATACTTTCAGCCACTTGGTGGTTTCGATACGCGGCGACAACAATCGTCGCCGCTACTCAATTACCGGAACTTTAGGAGAACCCAATGGAAATTAACTATCAGGAAACATCGAAAGACCTGCTCACCCGCATTGACATCCACGAAAAATACGGCTCCGCCAACATTGACGTGTGGACGAATGAACTGCTCAATCCTCAGGCGGGCATGAACATTCTCGATGTCGGCTGCGGCGCGGGCAAACTTTCGTTCCTGTTCGACGATTATACTCAAGGCGGCGCGAATATCACGGGCGGCGATTTCTCGGAAGAACTGCTCGATAAAGCGCGCGCCAAAAACAAGGAACGCGGCTCGAATATCGAATTCCAATTTTTGGATTTCAACAAGCCCTTCAACTTTGCGGATAACACCTTTGACCTGTGTACGAGCGCCTTCGCCATTTACTACGCTTCAAACCTCGACGTTACATTTGGCGAGGCTCATCGGGTGCTGAAGCCCGGCGGACGGCTCTTCGTCTCCGGTCCGTTGCCCGAGAACAAGCAAATGTTCTACAACATCATCAAAGAAGCGACGAACGCCGCCATCCCACCCATGCCTGGTTCTTCGCGCTTCAAAGGCGACATCTTCAACACCATTGACCGCATCTTCGCCAAGACGGAACTCCACAAATTCGAGAATCATCTCACCTTCCCCGAGGTCGCGCCGTTCATCGAATACGTCCGCGCCTCGTTGAGCGAAGACCGCAAACTGTGGACTTCCATGTTCAGTGGAAAAGATGAATACGAAGCGCTGATCGGCAAGATCACCGATGTGGCTACGCGCTGGTTTGAGCGTGACGGCAAGTTGGTGATGACCAAAGTCGTTGGCGGGATTCTGGCAACGAAATAATGGAATGTCATTGCGAGGAGGCGATAGCCGACGAAGCAATCCCCACATCAATAAGGAGATTGCTTCGGGCGGAAGAGCACCGCCCTCGCAATGACATGGATAATAGATGAACTTCTTCGGCAAACGAGTCCTCTTCCTCGGCGCGCATCCTGATGATATTGAGTTGGGATGCGGTGCGTTACTGAATCACATCGTCAAACAGACAGACGTATTATGTGTAACGCTTTCCGACAATCAGCAAAACCCTGACTTGAAGAATGTCAAAGACGAGCACTACGCGTCCATGGCAGTGCTTGGAGTACCAAAGGATAAGATCGTCTTTGGTCAATTCACGACGCGCGTATTCCCAGATTCACGGCAGGAAATTCTCGAATACTTTCTCAAACTCAGAAAAGATTTTAAACCTGATTTGATTTTTGTTCACAGCAAACAGGATGTGCATCAGGATCACAACACCATGACCGACGAAGCCCTGCGCGCCTTTCGCGGCATCACCGTGCTGGGATTCGACGTAGTCCGCTCTTCGCACGGATTCTTCCCCCACTTCCTCGTTGAAGTCACGGAAGAGGATGTGAGCAAGAAGATCGAAGCGTTATCGAAGTACCAAACCTATCGCGAAAAATATTACTTCAACAGCGAGTTGACGCGCTCGATCATGGTGCGACATGGCGCGCTGGCGGAACGTCCGTTTGCGGAGGGGTTCGATATTTTGAGGATTGTGGGGCGATTTACGATTTTCGATTGACGATTGGTGGTCGAGTAGCGAGTGGCGCCCAGGCGCTATTGCGAGCGTATCGAGACCAGAGATTGGAGACTGCGATGGAATTCAAAACCCTCTATCAGGAACTCGTCCACAGCACGGAAATGATTCGGGCGTTGCTGGCGGGCGTTGGGCAAAAAGAGGCGCAAGTCAAGCCGAGCAAAAGTTCGTGGTCGATTCTGGAAGTCACGTGTCACCTTTACGACGAGGAGCGCGAGGACTTCCGCGAGCATACGGATTTCATTTTGCACCGCCAAGGAAAAGACGAGTGGCATCCCATTGCGCCGCAGGCGTGGGTCAAACTGCGGAAGTACAATCAGCAAGACTTCAAAATAATGCGACGAAAGTTTTTCAACGAGCGGGAAAAGTCGCTGATGTGGCTGAGGAAAATCCGCAACTCGGATTGGAATATTGCCTACAAAAGCAAATTCGGTACGATGCGGGCGGGAGATATGTTTACCTCATGGGTCGCGCATGACAATCTGCATATCCGCCAATTGACGGAATTACGGCGAAAGCAAATCGAGCGGATCGTCAAACCGTTTCACATTCAATATGCGGGTGATTGGTAAAAAACTACTCGTTCGGCAGTCCCACAAAAATTGTTCCATCGCGCACTTGCACGGGATAGGCGGGAATATCCACAACAGCAGGCAGTTGCACCGCCTTGCCATCGCGCACGTCAAACTCGCCGCCATGCCGCGGGCAGACGACGTTGAAACCCTCGAGGTCGCCCTCCCCCACTGGACCATCGTCGTGCGAGCAGATATCTGCTATTGAGAAGTATTGCCCCGCGATGTTGAAGATCACCAGCGATTTGCCTTCGATCTCGACGAAGAGCCGCTCTCCGTTCGGCAGGTCGGCGGCGGGGGCAATTTCAAAGTATTCGATGTTATCAAGCTGTTGGGTGTAATTGAACATGGGGTAGGTATGCAGGTAGACAGGTAAATAGATCTATAATGACACGTGTTTCTGCGTTTCCTTGTGTACGTGTTTACTTGTCTCCTTGTTTATTCCACCAACTCATCGCTCGCCTCGCCCAAGCCGTATACTCCCGCCTTCAACACCTTGAGCGAGAGCAACGCGCATTTCAAACGGACGGGTCCAAGTTCGATGCCGAGCATATCGAGGACATACTGCTTGTCCAATTGCTTAACTTCCTCAAGCGGCTTGCCGATCACCGACTCGATCAACAAGTCGGCGGAGGCTTGCGAGATGGCACAGCCATGCCCATCGAAACGCGCATCTTTCACTGTCCCATCGGCGGCGGTCTGAAGCGTGATCTCGATATGGTCGCCGCATAGCGGGTTATTATCCGCAAATTGAATATCATGCGGGTCGAGATGCCCGCGATAGGAGGGATTTTTGTAGTGTTCGATGATGACTTCGCGATAGAGATCGTCCATGATGCTCCCAACACCGGTGGCTGAGTAGGCGGCGCTCGTCCGCCGTATCGAAACCACCAATTAACAAGTAAACTTTGCTTGGCGGTGGTTTCGATATGCCCCTCAAAGAGCCTTCGGGGCTACTCAACCACCGAGTTTATCCAAACAACTCTTTCACCTTGTAAATCCCATTCACAAGCAAATCCACTTCGTCCTTTGTCGAATACAGATAGAACGAAGCGCGGCTCGTCGCTTGGATCCCGAACTTCTCGTGCAAGGGTTGCGCGCAGTGATGACCTGCCCGCACCGCGATCCCCTCACGGTCAAGGATTTGCGCCACGTCATGCGGATGCACGCCGTCGAGCGTGAACGCCGCGACTCCACCTTTCTGCTGGGCATCCGGACCGAAAACTTTTACGCCGGGGATTTCTTCCAGGCGTTCAAGCGCGTATTCGGTGATCTCGTGTTCGTGCGCGGCAATGTTATCCATGCCGATTTTTGTCAGATAGTCCACTGCCGCGCCGAAACCGATCGCTTCCGCGATGGCGGGAGTGCCAGCCTCGAATTTATGCGGCAGGGTGTTCGGCTTGAACGAGCGCAGTTTCACCTCTTTGATCATGTCGCCGCCGCCTAAGAACGGGGGCATGGACTCGAGTAATTCAAGCCTGCCATACAACACGCCAATGCCGGTCGGTCCGCACATTTTGTGCGCGGAGAAAGCGTAGAAATCCGCGTCGAGGGCTTGCATGTCCGCTTTGAGATGTGGAACCGATTGCGCCCCGTCCACGAGCGTGATCGCGCCAGCCTCGTGCGCCATGCGGATGATTTCGGCGGCGGGGTTGATCGTGCCGAGGACGTTGCTCATGTGTGTAAAGGCGACCAACTTCGGCTGTCGGGAAAGAAGCGTTTTGTACGCATCCAGATCCAGCAAGCCAGACTCTGTCACCGGGATGAAATCCAATTCGATGCCGCGCTCCGCCTGAAGCATGTGCCACGGCACGAGGTTGGAATGATGCTCCATCTCGGTCAGAACGACGAGGTCGCCCGCTTTGAGATTCGCGCGCGCCCACGAATAAGCAACAAGATTGATGGACTCGGTGGTGTTGCGCGTGTAAATGATTTGCCGCGCGGACGGCGCATTGATGAAATTCGCGATTCTCTCGCGCGCGCCTTCATACAAGGCAGTCGCTTCCTCTGCCAGCGTATGCACGCCGCGATGGATGTTCGCGTTCGAGCGGCGATAATACTCGTTCATCGCTTCGATCACCTGCAACGGCTTCTGCGAGGTGGCTGTCGAATCCAAATATACCAACGGGACGCTATCGCGTGTCCTACGCTGGAGGATGGGAAAATCTTTGCGGATCTCTTTTGGGTCGAAAGACATGTGGAAGCACACACCGAAACAAGGAAACAGGTAAACAAGTGACTTGTGTTTGCGCCGACTGGCCTACGTGTTTACTTGCCGCTTAATATTCTGGAACAACCTTCTCTTCACGCCGCGCCGACTTCTTGCCGGGCACCGGACGCATATGCTCGGAGGTGAGCGGATACCAAAGGATGCGGTCGGGGACCATCCAGCCATCGGTCAGGAACACGTTGGAGCGGAACTGCACCGCGACCAGCTTGTTATCCACTTGAACGACAATGCCGCGAATCCAGCCGCGCACACGGTCGCGATTCTTTTCGTGGTCGCAATACACCTCCACTGTATCACCCACCTGGAAATCATGAGTCAAGCCAGGGGGTTTCATATAATTGTATTGAGGCAGGCGCAGGCTTTTTGTAAGCCGTCGTTCTTTGCGGGTGGACATTCCCAGCGATGCGACCTTTTTCACCACACGAACTTTAGTCGTTCCCGCGGACTCGGGCTTGGAGGCCGCCGCCTCCCTCGATTTCGACAACACGATCGATTTCGGTTTTGGGCGGGTTCCCTTTACGCGCTTGGCGGACGCCAGCCGGGGCGATGCTTTCGCTTTCGAAACGCCCGCCTTCTTTTTTCCAGCGGAGGGTCTCGATCTTGTTTTGGTTTTCGTCTTTACCATGGTTATCTCGATTCTTTACGCCATCTTGTCGGCGATATATTGCTGGAAGCGCTCCCGCACACCTTCGAAGGGGATACGCTGGAAGATCGGGTCGAAGAAGCCTTCGACCACGATCTTTTCCGCTTCGGCTTGCGGAATGCCGCGCGATTTCAAATAGAAGAGCGGCTCCGTTTCCAATTTACCAACGGTTGCGCCGTGCGTACAGCGCACATCATCGGCAAGAATTTCCAAACCGGGGATCGAGTCGGCGCGGGCTTGATCGCTTAACACGAGATTGCGGTTGGCTTGATAGCCGTCGGTCTTTTGTGCGCCCGGTGCAACGTAGATCATCCCCTGCCAAACCGAGCGGCTTTTACCTTTGAGCGCGCCCTTGAATAACAGGTCGCTGGTGCAGTGCGGCGCGAAATGGTTTTGTTGCGTATCGTGATCGAGATGCTGGTTGCCGTCGGTGAAGTAAAAACCCGACATGCGTCCCTGCGCGCCTTCGCCAGCCAAATCGAGTTCGGTAAAGTTTTTTGTCAGGCGCGAGCCAATCGCGCCGAAGATCCAATCCAGGTTACCGCCGCGTTCCACACGGGCGCGTTCGTGGGAGAAATTCCAGACGTGACGCCCCCACGATTGCAATTCGACGAACTTCAGCGACGCGCCTTCCATCACCTGGATTTCGACGATTCCCGCGTGCAGTGAATTTGCCCCGGCTTCGTCGGGCGACGCCGCCTCGTGGACGTACGTCACCGACGCGCCTTCCTCCACC
>CAYPCK010000091.1:0-7780 GCA_964409185.1 uncultured Anaerolinea sp.
AACACGCCCAAGCCCCATCCCAACCAGCCTCGCTTGATCCATCGATCATCGCCACCAACCGCGACGCCTGGATTCAATCCTGGGCTGAGGTGATGAAGTAATTCCAAGCCAAATCGGTGGTTGAGTAGTCCCGCGATTCTCGTCGTGGGCGCAAGTAACCATGAAACTTTTTCTTAGCCACAGAGACACTGAGAACACGGAGGAATTAAATTCTCTCCGTGTCTTTATGTATCATTGGTTCAAAAGATTTTTGCTTTGGTTAATTCCCATCACTTTCATCACCATCTTTTTCTTCACCCCCCTTACCATAATCATCACCCTCACCTTCTCTCCATCCACCCTCACTCCGCAAAACCTCCATATTACCACTCACCAATTACTATTTACCTTCTACCAAGCCGCCCTCTCCACTCTCCTCACATTGCTTATCGGTCTGCCGTCTGCGATCTTATTTTCCCGATTCAACTTCCCTGGCAAATCCCTCCTCCGCGCCCTCACCGCCGTCCCCTTCCTCCTGCCCACCGTCGTAGTCGCCGCATCCTTCAATTCCCTCCTCAACCAAAACGGTCTGCTAAAGACAATTCTCCAATCTTCCAATTCTCTCTTTCCTCTTTCATCTTTCCCCCCAAACATTCAACCTTCTGCCTTCCGCCTTCTGCCTCCTGAATTCATTCTTCATCCTTCGCCCTTCCTCCTTATCATCCTCGCCCACACCTTCTACAACACCACCATCATCATCCGCATCGTAGGGACAGCCCTCTCCAGCCTCGATCTCAAACTCGAAGCCACCGCCCGCTCCCTCGGCGCAGACTCGTTCCACGTGTGGACGCACATCACCTTGCCACTTCTCCGTCCCTCCATCCTCGCCGCCTCACTCCTCGTCTTCCTCTTTGACTTCACCTCCTTCGGTGTGATTCTCCTGCTAGGCAAGGGACAATTCTCCACCCTCGAAGTGGAAATTTACGTGCAAGCCGTCAAATTCCTCAACTTACCCCTCGCCGCCCTCCTCGCCATCATCCAACTTCTCTGCACCCTCGCCTTTTCCATTCTCTACACAAAATACGTAGTACGAAATACGCAGTATACCCCTCGCTCAACCACCGCCAAACCTACGACCCTCAAACAAAAACTCTTCGTCACTCTATTCTGCCTTCTGCTCTCCGCCTTCTTCATCATCCCTCTCATATCCCTCCCTCTCCGCTCCTTCACACGCCTCGAACCCGACCGCGCCCAACGGACCGAAGTCCAATACGGCTTCACCACGGATTACTACAAAGAACTTTTCGTCAACCGTCGCAACTCGGTTTTCTATGTTCCACCGATTCAAGCAATTCTCAACTCCCTGATGTTTGCCTCCGCAACAACAATTCTCTCGCTCACCATCGGCTTCCCCGCCGCCTTTGCCCTCGCCAAACCGACCGCCCTCGAAAAAATCATCGACCCGCTCATCATGCTCCCTCTCGGTTCATCCGCAGTCATGCTCGGGCTCGGATTTCTCCTTACGTTCGGCAAATGGCTCACCTCACCATTGCTTGTTCCATTTGCACACACACTCGTTGCACTACCTTTTGTCATTCGCACACTGCAACCCGCCATTGCCTCCATCCCGCAACGCCTCCGCCAAGCCGCCTCCACCCTCGGCGCTTCTCCGTTCGAAGCGTGGAAAACCATAGACCTGCCGATCCTCCGCCGCGCCACGCTTGCCGCCGCCACCTTAGCCTTCACCATTTCCCTCGGCGAGTTCGGCGCAACGCTCCTCATTACCCGCCCCGATTACCCCACCATCCCCGTCGCCATCGAACGCTTCCTCTCCCAACCAGGCGGGCTGAACTACGGTCAAGCCATGGCGATGGCAACCATCCTCATGACCCTCACCATCGTCAGCATCCTCCTCATCGAAAAATTCCGTTTGCCCGAATCACGAGACTTCTAATGCTCGAACTTCAACACATCCACAAAACCTACGAAGACCAACCCCTCCTCACCGACATCTCGCTCACCGTCGCAGAGGGGGAGACGGTCTGCCTGCTCGGCGCGTCGGGCAGTGGCAAGTCAACTCTCTTGCGGATGATCGCTGGACTGGAGAGTCCAACCTCAGGCAGGATTCTCTTCAACGGCATTGACCTCGCCTCGACTCCGCCTCACCTCCGTGACTTCGGCTTGGTCTTTCAAGACTATTCGCTTTTTCCTCACCTCAACGTCAACGACAATGTCGCCTTCGGATTGAAAATGCGTCGCAAGGGACAGTCCGAAATTACGGAGCGTGTAGCCAGATTGTTGAAATTAGTTAATTTGGAAAATTTTGGAGAAAGACAAATCACCGACCTCTCAGGTGGAGAACAACAACGCGTCGCCCTTGCCCGCGCCCTCGCCATCGAACCACGCCTGCTCATGTTCGATGAACCCCTCGGCGCCCTCGACAAAAAACTCAAAGACTCCCTCCTCAACGAACTGCGGATCATCCTTCAGCAAACCCAAATCCCCGCCATTTATGTGACTCACGACCAGGAAGAAGCCTTCGCCATCGCCGATCGCATCTTTATTCTGCGCGATGGGCAAATCATCCGGGAAGGCGTGCCTGCGGATGTGTGGGCAAATCCTCAATCGAAATATGTCGCTGAGTTTTTGGGGTTGGGGAATGTGATTGATGGGGAGGTGATAGTCACAGGTCGAAGGTTGAAGGTCGCAAGTACATTTGGCGAGTTTGTTGTGGATTGCCAACACAAACACTCAAAGGGAGAAAAAACTCACTTGTTGGCGCGCCCGCTTGAAGTTAAGGATGAAGCGAATATCCTCTCTGGCATCGTCACCGATGTGATCTTCCAACAAGACCGCTACAAAGTCACACTAAGTCATGTCACCCTGAGCGATAGCGAAGGGTCTCTGCCCGCAACGAGCGAGACTCTTCGGTCGCAAGGAGCGCTTCCTCAGAGTGACATCAAAATTTCTATTTTTTATGTTTTCCTCGACAAATCCCCCGGGATCGGGCAAAAAATCTCTGTGCCGATTAAGGTAGAATGCCTGGCATGAAGATCAGAGCGCGTAAACTTGACCTCAATGGCAAAATTCTCATGGAATACGAAGGGGATGAAATCGAACGCGGGGAAAGCTTTATCGTTTTTGAAGCGCTGTTCACGCGTGACGACATGCCTTTTCAAGATGTCGTCTTCAAAAAAGGCGACCGCTTCGTGGAGTATTACTACGCCGACCGCTGGTACAACATCTTCGAAATCTATGACCGTGACGATGGCAAACTCAAAGGTTGGTATTGCAACATCGGCATGCCTGCCATGATTGCTGGGGCTGTTGTCTCATATGTGGATTTGGCGCTTGACCTTTGGGTTTCTGCCGACGGCCGGCAAACCGTGCTGGATGAAGACGAATTCGATGCGCTCGAAGCGCCTGTAGATCTAAAAACAAACGCAAGGCTGGGCTTGCAAACTTTACAGGATTACTTCTCAAACAAAAAACCTCCGCTATGAACGGAGGTTTTTTGTTGTGGCGTTTTAGAAGGAACCGAAAATTTGATCCCCGTAGAACCATCCACCGGCTAGGATGGCGCAGCAACAACAGAGAAGAACAACAACAACAGCGATAATGATAATTGTGTTGTTTTTCTTGGGTTCGGCGGGCATTTGGTCCATGATGATTTCTCCTATTTGAAATGATTTTTTTGCATTATATCAGGTCGTAGCGCGGCTGGCGCGGCGCTGTAACCAATAAATAATGAATGCCAGCAGCACGATGGTCAGCACGCCTACCACGATGGGAATCAGGATCGAGAGGATGGATAACACAGACGAAACGATATCCTCCGCGATCGAAACCGGGACGTTGCCTGCGCCCCCTGTGGTTGCCGTCACCGCGGGACGGAGCGCTCCCGCCTTGGCGGCATGCACCGTGCCCGAGACAAGCAATCCCGCCGCCAATGCCAGCACGGGGTTGATGTCGGTGACCACGTTCGCGCTTGCGGCGAACACGATCGCCCCGGCTGTTGGGCGGATGAAAGTCTGGATGACGTCGTTGATGTGGTTGACCGCCGGCACTTTATCCGCGAGCATTTCGATGATGACGAGCACGCACAACAACAGGATGATCCACGGGTTGGCGAGCGTATCCCATGGCGCGTTGAGATTGAGCAGGTTGGTGTATCTTGCCACCAAGCCGACGATCAGCAGGGGGATGTAGGCGTTCAACCCTGCGCTGGCAGATAAGCCAAAGGCGGTGAAGATTCCGGTAAGTAATTCCATAAGTAACTCCTTTCGGTCAGCCCGCTTCAGCGGGCTTTCTATGAACAAGCCCGATGGTTTACCTTCGGGCGATTCTGGGGTGTTGAATTAGCCCAACGGCAGGGCACCCCAGGTCCCTGTCAGTTGGAAGCGTAATAAGTCGATGGTGGTGATCAGCAGGAAGGCGAGGGTCACGCCGGCGAGGAAGGGCATTCCCATCTCCTTGAAATTATCGAAGGCGTTCTCCTGTCCCATGACCATCAGCCATGCCATGGCAAAGACGATGGTCAACAAACCCAACACACCCAGCACGCTGAGGACGGCGACAATGTACAGGATGATGTGGTTGTCGGTGAGGATGAGCAGGTCAACGATGGCAATGAGCGCGGTGAGCCCGCCAAGTTTTTTCCAATCCAGCGCGCGTTCGTTGCTGGAAGTTCGCCAGACGGTTTGGTTGAAGGCGGAGAAGAGGATGGATGCAAGGGCGATCCCCATGCCGCTTCCGGTGAAGAGGCGGAGGGTGTTGTTCGGGGTGTAGAGGGTGGGGATGTTGTCCAACGCCCCGGAAGTTTGTTTGAGCAGGTACAGGTATGAGTTTGTGCCGTCAATGCCGAAGGCGATGAAAAAGAGAATAAGAGGCGCGCCGAGTTTCCAGCCGGGAAATTTGCTCTGTTTGCGGCTGACAAATGCGAAAAAGAGCAGGGAGATTGCCGCCGCGTTGAATTCGCCCGTGCATCGCGCGCAGAGGGGCAGTTGACGGTCTCCGATGTGGAAGGATCGTTCGTCGATGCGGTGGCAGATGGCATAGCCAATGGCGTCTGCCTTGCCAAGCAAGCCTGGCGGTGTGATGTAGATCCAGGCAGAGAAGATCAGCAACGCCGCCAAAGGAACGAGCCAGCGTGAGAGTTGCCGCGCTTTTGTAGGTGCGATGGTTTGTTCCATGGCGTTCATTATATGGGGATATACGGATGCTTGCAAGAAAAGTTTGGAGGAATCCAGTTTCGCCGACTTTGCACCCAAGATTTCAAGAACCTTACCTTTGGGGTATGATTACCCACAAGGAGCAGACTATGAAGCGAATCGGAATTCTTACAGGCGGGGGGGATGCGCCCGGGTTAAACGCGGTCATCCGCGCCGCGGTGAAGACCGCGATCCATGAATATAACTGTGAAGTGTTTGGCATCCGCGACGGGTACGATGGATTCCTAGATCAAGAAAAGGGAATTGTTCCGCTGACCATCGAAAGTGTGCGCGGCTTGCTCCCGCGCGGCGGCACCATCCTTGGGGCGGCGAACCGCGGCAACCCTTACGCGCGTAAAGTGATACGCGATGGTAAAGAAGTGATGATTGACGTCTCGGACGAGATCATCAAAGGCATCCAGCGCCTCGAAATGGATGCGTTGCTGGTCCTAGGCGGGGATGGGACGCTCCGCATTGCCCATGAACTTTACCAGAAAGGCGCTCCCATCATCGGCGTCCCAAAAACGATTGACAACGATATCGGCGGCACCGAAGTGACCTTTGGGTTCGATACCGCGGTCAGCACCGCCACAGAAGCCATAGACCGCCTGCACACCACAGCGGAGGCGCATCACCGCGTGATGGTGCTGGAACTGATGGGGCGCGATGCCGGATTCATTGCGTTGCACGCCGGTGTAGCCGGCGGCGCGGATGTCATCCTGCTGCCGGAGATTCCCTTCGAGTTTGATAACGTCGTCGCAGACGTGCGCCGGCGCGTCGAACGTGGGTACCTCTTCAGCATCATCGTGGTCTCGGAGGGTGCGAAACCGAAAAACGGAGCGCAGATCTTCTCGCGCAGTGGCGATGCGATATACACCCCGCGCCTCGGCGGCATGGGCCACGCGGTGGGTGAATACATTGAAAAGCACGGGTTCGAAACGCGTGTCACGGTGTTGGGGCATCTCCAGCGCGGTGGTTCTCCCACTCCGTTCGACCGCTGGCTCGCCACACGTTTCGGCTCGGCGGCGGTGCGTGTGGCGGCGGAAAAAAAGTTCGACCGCATGGTCGCGCTTCATTCCGGGAGGGTGATAGATATCCCGTTGGAGGAGGCGATTGCCATACAACGCCGCGTGGACATTCACGACGACGCTGTCCTCACCGCGCGGAACATGGGTATTTCGTTCGGGGACGAGTGATTTTCGCCGCGAAGTTATTTTGCGGCTGCGAAGAATTCTTCGCGTACCTCACGGCTTTGCGATTCACGAAATTAAAACCACAATGCCGCCCTTTCGGACGGCATTGGTGGGCGCTGTGGCTTCCTTTGCTTACTTGAGGAGGGATGCCACAGCGCTGGGTTTGATACTACTATCCATGTTAGACATCACCTCCTCCTTTCATAAGGATGGCAATTGATTGTCTGATCCCCTGAATGAATGGCAGCAGTATGTCACAGTTCAAAGCCCGTGTCAATGGGAGAAATCCTTCTCTTACCAAGTTGTAATTTTCGAGAGAGTTGTCATGCCGTGGGGCGAAATGAGGAAGCATCTCCGTCGCAATCATTGCGAGCCTTGGTGGCAGGCACCGCACCCTACGAGAAACAGGACGGTTGTTTGCGAAACCTGATACCTTTTGATAGCCTTCGCAAGCGGCGAGCGGCTATCCTTTACGAAAATTTTCTGGAGGCCGCGCATGAAAAAAAATCCAAGCCGTTTCTGGCTGATCGTCATCCTGCTCGGATGGGTATTCGATTTCCTTTTTTGGAAAAAGCCCGCCGGTGTCAACTTCTTTCTCTATGTGATTCTTTTACTTGGTGTGGGGATTTATCTTTTGCAGACGGATGGGCTTCGCCTCTCGCGCAGGGCAGGCTGGATTCTGTTCCCCATCCTCTTCCTCGCGTTTATGACCTTCGTCCGCCTCGAAGGCTTCACCGTCTTCCTCTCTGCCGCGATGGCCATTTTCCTCCTAGGCGTGTTCGCCCTCACCTACACCGGCGGAAACTGGGTCCGCTACGGGATCGCAGATTATATCCTCGGCTACCTCACGCTCTTCGGGAGCATGATCGCGCGTCCGCTGGGGTTTGCGGCGGAGGTCAGGCGCGAACAGCCCGAAATGGGTCAGAAGCGGAATGTGTGGCCCATCTTGCGCGGCATTGTCATCGCGTTGCCTGTTATCGCGGTCTTCGCATCGCTGCTGTCGTCCGCCGATGTAATCTTTGCCGAACGGTTCGAGGAACTCATCGACCTGTTCAACATCGAAAACCTGCCCGAGTATATTTTCAGGCTCGTGTATATTTTGGTCTTTGCGTACGCCATCGCAGGGACGTACCTGCACGCCGCCCAAAAATCGAACGACACGGTGGATGAAAGCAAACCGCGTCTGCCCGCATTCCTTGGCTTTACCGAGGCGGCGATCGTGCTCGGGAGCGTGGTCGCGCTGTTCGCCTCGTTCGTTGTCATCCAGTTCCAATATTTCTTCGGCGGGCAGGCGAACATCAACATCGAAGGATTTACGTATTCGGAATACGCCCGCCGCGGATTCGGCGAACTATTGGCGGTGTAATTTTTCAGTTTGTTGATGTTGCTCGGCTTGGG
>CAYPCK010000092.1:0-7645 GCA_964409185.1 uncultured Anaerolinea sp.
CGCGGTTTCGAGCGCGGTAGTTACCCTCACACCCGGAAGCGCGGGCGCGGCATCGAATAATGTCGTGACGCAGAACGCCGGGAACACCTACAACCCCACGCTCGATTTCGGCTTCATTCAACAAGCAAACCCGGGCGGCTTAACCAAGACTTTGCTTTCGAGCAACCAAGCATTCACTACCGACCCGAATGTCGCCATCGGCGAGATCGTCACCTATCGCGTGGAGATCACCATTCCCACCGGAACGTTCACCAACGCGCGGGTGGTGGATACGATGGAACGCGGCTTGTCGTTCATGGACTGCACCGCAATCACTGCCGGCACACTGACCACCTCGAACCCGCTTGGGTTTGCGGATGTTTGCGCCAACCCCACCGTGGACGACGCCGGCGGCGGCACCACCGTGGATGTGGGGCGACGCGTCACCTTCAATTTCGGCACGCTCACCAACACCGGCGCTCCTCAA
Source organism: uncultured Anaerolinea sp. (assembly GCA_964409185.1). Classification (GTDB taxonomy): domain Bacteria; phylum Chloroflexota; class Anaerolineae; order Anaerolineales; family Villigracilaceae; genus Defluviilinea. The sequence continues at coordinate 467 of CAYPCK010000092.1, forward strand.
ACCCTGACGATCGACTATCGTGCTGTGGTGCTCGATAGCGCGGCGAACGTCTCGGGCGTGGACCTCGACAACAGCGTCGTGTGGAGTTCGGATTCCGGTTCGGTGGGTCCGCGGACGACGACGGTCACCATCGTCGAGCCGGATGTGTCGATCCAAAAAACATCGAGCACCTCCACGGTTTCGATCGGCTCGGTCATCACACTCACGTTGACCATCAATCACACTGCGGCGAGCGAGACTGACGCCTACGACCTCGTCGTTTCCGACCCGCTCCCGGTGGACTTGGATATTGTTCTCGGCACGCTGGACTGTGACGCCGGCGCGCAACCGGCGGATGTCGGCACGTGCTTGTACAACCCCGGCACGCGCACCATTACCGCCACGTGGAGCAACTTCCTGCTGGGCGGCGGCGATGGACGCATCACGTTCGATGTCACCGTGCTGTCTGTCCCTGCCACGAATGTCGGAACCGTGGCGTGGACGAGCCTGCCGGGCATCCCGCCCAGCCCGATCGGCAACCCGCCGGGTCAACAGAACAACAACATCTTCTCGACCGAGCGCGATTACGACCCGAGCGACCCGATCAATGTGTACGGCACAAGTTCGACACTGGTGTTAGGCGCGCCGGGCACCGGCTCATCGAACACCATTCGCGCGGACCTGCCCAATGCCGGCTTCGCGCCGAGCGTGAAAACGGATTTGAGCGATGTGCCTCTGGAGTCGTATACCTCACTTGCCAACGAGATCTGGCTCGAGATTCCCTCGCTCGGGGTGAAGATGAACATCGTCGGTGTGCCGCTCCGCACGGGGGGGTGGAATGTCGCCTGGTTGGGCAGGCAGGCTGGATGGTTGGAAGGAAGCGCCTTCCCCACGTTGAAAGGCAATAGTGTGCTCACCGGTCATGTGGTGCTGGCGAGCGGCTTGCCGGGTCCGTTTGTGAATCTCGGCAGTCTCAAATTTGGCGACCAGGTCATCGTCCATGCCAATGGGCAGAAATTTGTGTACGAGATCCGCAGCAACAGGGTGGTTGCTCCCTCCGATTCGACGGTGTTCCGCCATGAGGAACAATCGTGGTTGACGTTGATCACCTGCAAGGACTTCGATGAGGAGACGGGCCGGTATCTCAAGCGCATCGCGGTGCGCGCAGTGCTGGTAAAAGTGGAAGCGGATAAATGACAACAAACCCGCCCTCTCTGCAACGAGGGCGGGTTATTTTTTGTAAATTGCTTTTGGGCATCTACGAAGGTTTGGGTCCGAGGTGTTCCACGAGCAGAAGCCATTGGCTGCCATCTCGTACAATGACCGATGTGCCCCTGCCTGATCCGCCGGCGGGCTTGTCGTGGATGATGCCGCTCCAGTGAAAGTCGAATAGATATACCGCTGCCTCGTCGCCTTTCAAAACCCAATGCACATTTGAGATCGAATATTCCTCATCTTTGATGGATGAGAAATTTTTCTCGAATGCGGCTTGCACGGCGAGCCTGCCTTTGTGTACCTCCCCGTTGGAAAACGTGACGCACGCCTCCGGGTGAACCAGCGGTTCGACGCGGCTCCACGTTTGGCTTGCCAATGCCTGCTCGTAGCCTTGGATGAATTCTTCGGGTATCATAGTCGTGTCGCCTTAAGTCTAAAGCATCATGCTGTTGTACACGGATTTCACGGAATACACGGAAAAGCCAAATTATTAAAGGCTCTTTTCCGTGAAAATCAGTGAAATCCGTGGCTTCCGTGACCAAAAAAGAACATAAGAAACAGTCTTTTAGTATGCGCCGGAGCATTGCCATTGTTCTTCGGGGATGTAGGTGCAGGTGTTCAAGCCCGGACCTCGATAATGAAACGAAAAACTGTAACTATCGCCGATGGTGCTGTATGAAAACTCGAGTTCATCGTCTGCTGGCAGCGCAGAGAGGTAGTTCGGCACAAGTTCATCGAGCGAGGCGGGGTAAGCGCCGGTCTCTGCTTTGAATTGTTCCAGCGCGGCGATGATCGGTTCGCTGAGCGCGTAGCCATGCTCGGCTTTGTCGCCCACACCGGGCGGCTCGTCCGTGGGAACGACGGTGTTGCAGGCGAGGCTCGCGGCGAGGAGGATGGCCGAGAAGAAAAGGAATGGTTTGGGTTTCATAAGGAATTTCCATTGGCAAACATTTATGTAAATTTTACAAATCTCTTGATTCCGAAATAACTTCGCGAAGAACACACTGTCACGATTAATCCCCAGATACCCAATTATAATTGTGACTACCAAACTACCCAACTACGAGACTACATGACAACAATAATCGAATGCATCCCCAACTTTTCCGAAGCGCGGCGACCCGAAGTGATTGATCAGATCGTTGCAGCCATTCAATCGGTCAACGATGTCAAGCTCCTCGACCGTTCCTCCGACCTCGACCACAACCGCACCGTGCTGACGTTTGCTGGTTCACCCGCAGGTGTGGAAGAAGCCGCGTTCCGCGCCATCAAGACCGCCTCCGAGCTCATTGACCTCGACAATCACACCGGCGAGCATCCGCGCATCGGCGCGACGGATGTTGTTCCCTTTGTTCCGCTCAGCGGCGCGAGCATGGACGAGTGCATTGCCATCGCCAAACGCTTGGGTCAACGCGTGGGCGGCGAACTCAGCATCCCCGTCTATTTATATGAAGCGGCGGCGGCGCGTCCCGAGCGCGTCAATTTGGAAAACATCCGCAAGGGTCAATATGAAGCGCTCAAAGCTGAGATCGAGTCCGACCCGAATCGCAAACCCGATTACGGTCCGAGCAATTTGCCCAAAGCAGGCGCAACCGTCATCGGCGCGCGTAATCCGCTCATCGCCTTCAACGTCTACCTCGCCACCGACGATGTGAGCATCGCGAAAAAAATCGCGAAAGCGGTTCGTCACTCAACCGGCGGACTGCGTTACGTCAAAGGTCTGGGCTTGCTTGTGGATGGACGCGCGCAAGTCTCGATGAACCTCACCAACTTTCGTGAAACGCCGATAGCCCGCGTGGTCGAGTTCATCCGACGCGAGGCAGAGCGATACGGCGTGGGCATTCATCACAGCGAACTCGTCGGGTTGATTCCACAAGAGGCGTTGGTGGATGCGGCGGTCTGGTACACCCAACTCGATCAATTCGACAAAGCGCAGATTTTGGAATCGCGACTGTTTTCTCTTCTCCCCTCGAGAGAGGGACAGGGTGAGGGCGCTTCTTCCTCAAGTGAACCTGCCTCCTTCGTGGACGAATTAGCCGCCCCCACACCGACTCCCGGCGGCGGCTCCGCAGGCGCGTATGCCGGTGCGATGGGCGCGGCGCTCGTGGCGATGGTCGCGGGCGTGACGATCGGTAAAAAGAAATATGCCGATGTCGAAGCCGAAATGCAAGCCCTCCGTGTGGTTGCAGAAATCCTCCGCAAAGACCTGACCCAAACCGTGGACGACGATGCCGCTTCGTTTGAAGTGCTGATGGCAAAATTCAAACTCCCCAAGGAAACCGACGAGCAAACGTCCGCGCGGGATGCCGCCATCACCCAGGCGACTCTCAACGCCGCGCGGATTCCGCTTCACGTCAGCGAGCACGCCGTCAAGGTGATGGAACTCGCCCTCAAATGCGCGAAACACGGCTTGCAGTCTGCCATATCCGATGCCATGTCCGGTTTTGCCATGGCGCGCGCTTCGCTGACGGCGGCGGGGTACAACGTCCGAATCAATATCAACTCGCTTGCTGATCAATCGCTGGGCGATAAAATGCTCAAGGAACTTGCCGAATTCGAGAAGAAAGCCGATGCGCTTGAGGCGGAGATCCGCTCTGTGATGAAGGAACGAGGCGGGATTTAATTTCAAAAATACTTTGGTGATTGAGCCGGGTTGGGCGTATTTCCCAACTCGAACCGAAACCACCGCTATTCAGCCATCGATTTACATGAACCAAAAAATGTATTTACTGTTGCAGTTATTCTTTCTCGCATCCTGCATGCCTGTTCAAACCGCAACACCATCGCCTCAACCGGCAGCAACCAATACCCCTCGAACCCTTGAGCCGAAACCTTCATTTGCGCCGCCGACAATAACCTCCACGCCCACTTTTACACCAACGAGCACCCCGACTCCTTGCGGCCCGTACGAGGTTGATTATTGCATCACGGACGGGCACTTCATCTTTCAGCGACCGATCCTGCCTCCCGCTACTATATTCGTTGATCGCATCTATCCCTTTGCTTCCACAGACCGCGGCACGCGCGATCCGCACCACGGGGTGGAGTTTGTGAATGAAGCGGGTACGCCCGTCTACGCGGCGGGTGATGGGGTTGTGCTTTTTGCCGGAGCGGATGATGTCGCGATGTATTCTCCCTGGATACATTATTATGGCAACCTGGTCGTCATCCAGCATGCGGATGATTTGTACACGCTGTACGCGCATCTTTCGCTGGTCACTACCAGGGCTGGCGATTCAGTCGAGGCGGGGGAGCCAATCGGAGAGGTGGGTCGAAGCGGGGTTGCCATCGGGAGTCATCTTCATTTTGAAGTCCGTTACGGTGACGTGAGGGATTATTTCTCTGTGGTGAATCCTGAATTGTGGCTTGTTCCCTCGGAAGAAAATTTTGGAACGATGCAGATCGCGGTTGTCAATTCTGATTTAATCCTTCAACAGGCAAGTCTGACTATCCAGCATGTGAATGATATTGCCGAAGTGATCGGTGTGTATTACGTGAATACGTATCACTCCTCGCTTGTGTTGGGTGATGAAAACGCCGCGCTCGGCGATTTGCCAGCCGGGAAATATCGCGTCACATTGATCGACAATGGTCAGTTTTATGAGCGGTGGGTTGAAGTACAATCGGGAAAACTTACGCAGGTTGTGATTATCGTCAAATAAGGCGATAGGCACCATTAAATCGACTTTCACCTCTAGGAGAAACCATGGGACTCAAACCCGACCACTGGATTCGTAAGATGGCAGTTGAGCAACACATGATCGAACCGTTCGTGGATAAACAGGTTCGGCAAGGTGTCATTTCCTACGGAGTTTCATCGTATGGATACGACATCCGCGTGGCAGATGAATTCATGATCTTTACGAATGTCCATTCTGCCATTGTAGACCCCAAGAACTTCGATCCCAAGTCCATGTTCGAGTTCCAGGGAGAGGTGTGCATCATTCCGCCCAATTCGTTCGCACTCGGGCGTACGATTGAATATTTTCGCATCCCGCGCAAGGTATTGACGGTGTGTTTGGGCAAATCCACGTATGCGCGTTGCGGTTTGATTGTCAATGTCACTCCGTTCGAGCCTGAGTGGGAGGGCTACGTAACTCTGGAAATTTCAAACACAACTCCGCTCCCTGCAAAAATTTACGCGAACGAGGGTCTGGCGCAAGTGCTATTTTTCGAAGCGGACGAGGAATGCGAAGTCTCCTACGCGGATAAGAAGGGGAAGTATCAGAAGCAACAATCCATCGTGTTGCCGAAGTTGTAATCAAAAAGCCGTGCGTTGAACACGCACGGCTTTTTGATTTATTCCTTTGTTCCGTAGGTTTTAGCGTCGTCCATTGCCTTCTTTACATTAACGAATGGCAGGACGATCAGCCCAGCGATAAAGTAGAAGATCAATGCAAGAATTCCGTATCTTAAACTGCCGAAGAGCTGGTTTGCCAGACCGAAGATCAACGGACCCGTCCACGAAGTGCCGCGTTCGCTCACTTCGTAAAACGAGTAGAACTCCGCTTCGCGTCCTTTCGGGATCATTTGGGCAAACAAACTGCGACTGATCGCCTGTGAACCGCCGAGCACAAGGGCGATGAAGATACCCAAGATGAAGAACTCGGTGACGCGAGATTCGCCCTTCAATCCGCTGTAGGCGTAGATCACAACTCCTGTCCAGATGATGAGACTGACCACGATGGATTGCTTTGCGCCGATCCATTTTGCCAGTTTGCCCCAAAAGAGAGCGCCGCCAAACGCGACAAATTGAATCATGAGGATCACGGCGATTAGAGTATCTTGATCTAATTCAATGCCTCCGCGTGCAATGGGCGCGGCGGCGAATGTAGATGCAACCGCGATAACAGTTTGAATGCCGTCGTTGTATAAGAAATAAGCGAGCAAAAACTTAAGCGTTTCGGGGAAGTGCTTAACCTCTCGGAACGTGTTCCGCAGTTGTTTGAAGCCGATGCTCACATAATTTTCTCCGGCGGGTAACGCGCGTGCGGCGTGGCGTGGTCGCAGACGATTCCAGGTGAGGAAGGCAAATCCCATCCACCACACACCGGCGGAGGCGAGGTTGATGCGCACAGCGAGATCGCCCGGCACCCCGATGTCTTCACTAAAAATGAAGAAGGCTAGGTTCAAGGCAAGTAAGATTCCGCCACCGAGGTATCCCATTGCCCAACCATAAGAGGACACCCGATCTCGCTCCTCTTCACTGGCAATATCGGGCAGGTATGCGTTATAAAAAACGATGGCGGCGCCGAAGGAAAGGTTGGCGATAATAAAGAGAACGCCGCCCAGCCACCAAAGATTGCCGACAATGAAGAACATTGCAATGGTGCAGGTCGCGCCGATGAAGGCGAAGATCTGCATCATCCGTTTACGCAGGTGTGAGTAATCTGCGATGGCGCCGAGGATGGGGAGGAAAAGGACTTGTAAACCGACTGAGAACGAGATGCAGTAGGGGAGGAAAGAGTCAGGCGCGACCGGGATACCGAAAAATCTTGCCAAGCCATCCGTGCCCGCCGCCGCTGCCGCAAGTGCCGCGACGTAGGGTCCAAGGAAAACAGTTCCCACCGTTGTGCTGAACGCCGAGTTTGCCCAGTCGTACATTGCCCACCCGAAAATTTCCCGTCGGTCATTGATCATTGGTTGTGCTGTTGCCATGGTTGTTCCTCCCGCAAGTTTGTGGTTATGCGATTCGTTTATCTAAACCCCGTGTCACCTCGGGTAGTTGCGAAATATCCCGGGTGTGATAGAATCGCCGAAATCGCGAGCAGGGATGTGGGTGAAAACTGATCTCAAATTCCCTTGCGTATATATAATCCTTCATATATAATCAAATTTTGCTATCCCGCCTTGCACGCGGGATGGCTTCGTGTGTTTACTTCCTCGCGCACGCGCCCTCGGATTTGAATTGCAACTGTTACCCGGCAAGCACAAAATTGAGGACTGCGAGAAAGTACTTCGTAACGGCGCACAGACATATTGCCA
>CAYPCK010000093.1:0-7617 GCA_964409185.1 uncultured Anaerolinea sp.
CTAACCCCTCTCCCAAGGGGAGAGGGGGGATTCGATGGGGTGGTAAAATTTGACGAAAGCAGAATCAAACCAACCCTGAGTCTGAAGCGGGTTTACATCCAATAAAGGAAAAATATCATGGCAAATACAGTCCCTGCTCGAAGCAAGATCAATAAAAAATATACGTGGAACGCGGAGAGCGTTTTCAAATCCGTGAAGGAATGGGAGGCGGAAGTCAACGCGATCGTGGCTGAACTGCCCAACGTGAAAAAATATGAGGGCAGGCTGGGCGAAAGTGCGGATGTGTTGCTCGAGGGCATGCACGCCGTGGAGGCGCTGGCGAATCGCACGTATAAGATTTTCATGTATGCGGGGTTTTCGTATTCGGTGGATACGACGAATCAAAAATCCGCCGCGTTGTTCGGCAAGGCGCAGGGCGTGGCAGGGCAGATTTCCGGCGCGCTGTCATTTGTGAACCCCGAATTGATTCAAATGGGAAAAGCGAAACTCGATGAGTGGATGAAGCAAAACGAAAAATTGCGGGTCTACGAACACAGTTTCGAAGATCTGTTCCGTCAGCAGGCGCATGTGCGTTCGGGCGAAGTGGAGGAAATTCTCGGCATGCTGGGCGACCCGTTCAGCGGCGCGCAGAACAGTTCGAGCATGTTGGTGAATGCCGATTTCAAATTTGCACCCGCGAAAGATAAAAAGGGCAAGAAAATCGAAGTGACACAAGGGAATATCCACACGTCGTTGATGGAACACCCCGACCGCAAGGTGAGACAAAGCGCGTTCGAGAGCTACATGGACAAGCATCTTGAATTCAAGAACACGCTCGCGGCGAACCTCACCACTTCGATCAAGAACAATATCTTCAACATGCGCGCGCGGAAGTTCGACACCTCTCTGCAAGCGGCGCTATTTCAACTCAACATCCCCGAATCGGTTTTTAATAACCTGATCAACACGTTCAAAAAGAAACTGCCGGTGTGGCATCGCTATTTTGAATTGCGCCGCAAGGCACTGGGTCTGCGCGAAGTCACTTACTATGATATGTGGGCGCCGATTGTCAAAAACAAACCGAAGGTTCCGTTCACCAAAGCGGTGGACATGATCAGCGAAAGTCTCGCGCCGCTCGGAAAAGAGTATGTGGATGTCTTGCGCCAAGGCTGCCTCAAAGATCGCTGGGTGGACATCTACCCCAACAAAGGCAAACAGAACGGCGCGTTCTCGTGGGGCGTTGCGCCCGACACGCACCCGTTCATTATGATGTCGTACACCGACGAGGTGGGAAGCATGAGCACGCTCGCGCACGAGCTCGGTCACTCGATGCACTCGTATCTGACGGGACTAAACCAGCCGCGCGTCTACAACAATTATTCGTTGTTCGTTGCGGAGGTCGCGTCGAATTTCAACCAGGCGATGATGCGCGGTCATTTGCTCCAGACGGTGAAAGATAAAAACCTGTTGATCGCGTTGATCGAAGAAGCGGTCGGGCATAACTTCTTCCGCTACTTCTTCCAGATGCCGACTCTGGCGCGCTTCGAGTTGGAGACTCACCAGCGCGTCGAACGCGGCGAAGCGCTGACCGCCGACTCGATGCAGGAACTGATGGCGGATCTGTTCGCCGAGGGATTCGGTCCCAAAGTGAAAGTGGATCGTCCGCGCGTCGGCATGATCTGGTCCACCTTCTCGCATCTCTTCGCGGACTATTATGTCTACTCCTACGCAACGGGCATTTCCGGCGCCCACGCGCTCGCGGGACGAATCCTACGCGGAGAACCGAATGCGGCGCAAGATTATGTCACATTCCTCAAATCTGGTTCGTCGTTATACGCGTTGGATGTGTTGAAGAAAGCGGGCGTTGACCTCTCTACGCCCAAGCCCGTGGAGGAAACCTTCGCCGTGATGGAAAGTTATATTGATCGGTTGGAAGAATTAGTCGGCTAGTCTGTTAGTCCTCTAGTCTACTAGTCGCTTGATCGTCTAACTCCTTTGTGACCTTCGTGTCCTTCGTGTTTAACGATCGTCGATCGTAAATCCAAAATCGAAAATCGGAAAATCATAGAATGCCTCAAACACAAATTGCCTGCCCGAACTGCCGCCAGATGATCGCGGCGAACATTGAACAACTCTTTGACGTGACCAGTGATCCGCAAGCCAAACAGCGGCTGCTCGGCGGCGTATCGAACATGGCGCGCTGTCCGCATTGCGGGTTTCAGGGACGACTCGCCACGCCGATCGTGTATCACGATAACGAAAAGGAGTTGCTCCTCACTTTCTTCCCGCCTGAATTGAGCGTGCCGCTGAACGAGCAGGAGAAGATCATCGGTCCGCTCATCAAGAAGATCACAGATAGCCTGCCCGCGGAAAAACGAAAAGGGTATTTGCTGAATCCGAGCCCTAACTTGACGTATGAGTCAATGATCAAAGTCATTTTGGGCAAGGACGGCATCACGCCGGAGATGTTGAAGGAACAACAGGACCGCGTGCAGGTTATCGAGCGGCTCATTCAAGCAAGTTCAGCCGATGTACGGAGCGAGATCATCAAGCAAAACATCAAACTTTTCGATGAGCAATTCTTCGCGCTGTTCAGCCGCCTCGCCCAGTCCGCCGCGCAAAGCGGGCAGGAGCAGATCGCGCGCTCAATGGCGGATTTGCAAAAACAACTGCTCGAGGAAACCGAATTCGGGCGCGGACTGAAGGAATCGGTTGGGGAGTTGGAGGCAGTTCAAAAGTCCCTGCAAGAGGCGGGGCAGGGACTCACGCGCGAGAAATTGCTGGATATGGTCATCGCTTCGCCCAACGACGCCCGCCTGCGCGCCTTTGTCAGCGTCGCCAGAAGCGGCATGGATTACCAATTCTTCCAAATGCTCACCGAAAAGATTGACAAGTCAACAGGCGGGGAAAAATCGAAGCTTGAAAGCGCGCGCGAGAAATTACTCGATTACACCAACGAATTGGACAGACAGATCGAAGCGCGCTACAAGCAGGCGCAGGAATTTGTCGAGTCGCTTCTCGCGCAGGATGATATCGTCAAAGCCGTGCGCGACAACCTTGACCGCTTCACACAGGATTCGGTTGACCTTGTGAGTCAAATGTTGCGGCAGGCATCCGAGAAAAACGATTACACGCGCATGGGCAAATTGCAGAAACTGGTGGAAGTGTTGCGCGAAGCATCCACGCCGCCCGAGGTCACGTTGGTGGAGCAGTTGCTCGACATCCCCGATCAAGCAACGCTGGAAAAAACGCTCGAAGCGAACAAGTCAATGGTGAACGATCAGTTTATGCAAGCGTTGATAGGACTCGTCGCGCAGGTGGATCAAGCCGCGGAGCAGGGTAACCCAGAAGCAAAGGCACTGAGCGAAAAGATCAATTCGATCTATAAAATTGCTTTGAAGTTTTCGATGAAGCAGAATATGTAACAATCAGCCCTGGCAGGTTTTGGAAACCTGTCAGGGCTTTTTATTTATCGTAACCCCTCGAATAGATCCGTCTCCACGTTCCTCCCGCCGTTCACCAGACTGTACGCGCGGTAAAACGTTCCCACGCCGAACACTTTCGTCAAATCATCCAACGACCACTCGGCGATCGGACCATACCCGGGCAGTTGCGACTTGTGACAGCGAATCGCTTGTTGCACTTTGTCCATATACTTCGCGTTGTCGAGTCTGGTCGTGATCTGCCACTCCTCCCAGCCGATTTGCTGACGCGCCACGCCATCCACGTCCATACTGATACCGCCGAACGCTTCGTTCGCATTCCCGACAAGTTCAACAGAATCCACCATGTAATAAAATTTCAAGACGCGATAAGGCGGTTGGTTGGCTTCGTCGACGAAACTCGTATCGCCTGCGCACACGAGCGCGCCTGTTGTGAATTGCGACAGCGCGATATGGTCGGGATGTCCGTAACTCCCATCGGGCGAGAACGTGACAACCACCTGCGGCTTGATTCGTCGAACGTGCGCAACCAGTTTGCGGATGATCTCATGGGGATCCGCCTGATCCACATCGCCGTCCATGATATCAAGAAAGTTGACCTCGCTCAGACCGAGATGTTCAGCCGCGCACTTCAACTCCGCTTCACGGATGCGGGCGACTCCCTCCCAGCCCGGGTCTGGTCCCTCCGAATCGAACCAGCCTCGCTCCCCGCGCGTCGCGCAGACGAGATAGGTTGACGCTCCTTCGGCAGAATATCGCGCCAGGGTGGAACCAAGCCCGAGCGTCTCGTCGTCGGGATGAGGAAAAATGGCGAGCAGTTTCAGGTCACTCATGAGCAAGCCTCCACACGCGTTGGAATTCCATCATGAATTGCTCCGCGATGGCTTCATTGTAAATGATGAGAATATTCTCGTCGTTCCGCTCTTCTGCCGCGCGTGAAAAGTTGTAAGACCCAAGCACCACAACGGATTCATCCACGATGAAGACCTTGTGATGCATCTGCCCATCGTTGCCGTCGATGCGGACGTCCAAGCCCATCTGCCGGAACGGGTCGAACTCCGTGCCTTGATTGGACGCGATTTGTTCATCGTCCATCACCCCCTGCACGACCAGCCCAGCCTCCTCCTTCTCACGCACGATCTCGCCGAATTCGTTCGAGGTGAACGAAAAAGCGAGGAAATAAATACTCCCTTCCGCCTCGCTCAACACCGAAGCAATCTGACTCGCCACGCCATCGTCGGGGGAGAAAAAAGTATCCACATGTGAGCCTTCAAAAATCAGCGAGGGATGCGGGGTTTCACGCGCGATGTTTTCGCCGAAGCGGTCATCCGTGAACATCTCCTCGAACTCTTTGGCGTAATTCTCCGCCATGTCCGTGGATAAGATACGGATCATGTGATTGTTGTCGTCGTACGCGCCCGAATCGGTGAAGTTCATCGAGCCGAGCCACACTTCAGATTTGTCAATCACCATGAACTTGTTGTGCATCAAGCCGTCCTCGCGGTCGCCGATGATGGGGATGCCCGCCTCCAACAATCGCTCCACATCGGACGTGTCCATGTTCGTGGATTCCATGACGAGACGCACGGTCACGCCGCGATCATGCGCGTTGAGTAGTGCGTTGCGAAAACTATTGAGGGTGATGCTGTACGCGGCAACGTCAACGCTCAAGCGCGCAGAATCAATCGCCTCCACCAGCGGACCGTCCACGCCGCCTGTGCCTTGCGAGGAGAAGGGATTCGCAGGGTCGGTGAAATACAACTCAAACCACGAGCCTTTGACTCCGTAACCGACTTGCAGATCAACGGGGGTGAGTTCGGCGGAAGGCGTCGTTGTAATTTCAGGAACGAGAGTTGGAGTTGGCGAAATTTCTGCGCAGGCAACAACGAGAAATAAGAGGAGCGGGGAAATTGTGGAAATCCATTTCATTTTTTCACCGTCGCTTCCTTCAAACGCTGGATCAACACCTGCATCACCGCCAGGCTCACATCGGGGCGTTCGCGGATGAGCCCCTCAAAACTCTTTTGGTCAATGCACAACGTCCGCACATCGCCGACCGCCTTCATCGAGGCGCTGCGCGGCTCGCGCCCGATGATCGCCATCTCACCGACCACATCGCCTTCGTTGCGCCGCGCAATTTCATTTTCGATCCCATTCCGTTCGGTAAAAATTTTCACCACGCCTTTGACGATCACGAACAGCATGTCGCCCACCTCGCCCTCGCGGCATAACTCCTCGCCGTCGCTGAACACTTCCTCCTCGGCAAGCGCGGCGACCTGCTTCAAATCCAGCGTGGACAAATTGGCGAACAACGGCACGCGCCTGAAACACAAAATACGATCCATCAATGAAAGGGTGGCGAGATTTTCCATGGCATGTTCTCCGAGTTGATGAGCGGCATATGCGGCGGAATCGCGGATCCACGAATCGGGATCGGCGAAGAGGCGCGCCCAATTCGTGTTGGGCACGGCGACTTGCGTATGGTCGTCTTCCCACAGTTTGGTGAGCGGCTGAATAATGTCGCGATATTTGGCGCTGATGGATTCCAACGTTTCGATGACATTGGCGCGTGAATTCGCATCGCGTGTGGATAAATTTTCGACGGCGAGATTCATCGCATCGCGGTTTCCCAACAAACCGATGGCGCGCAACGCATGGACGCCCGCTTGATGGGATTTCTCATGGAGGGCTTGTTCCAGCAGGTGGAGCGCTTCATTTTCCGATTTCAAGTTGACTCCGCGCCTCAGCGCATCATACTCCCCGGCTTTGTTCACCGCGCCGCGCGCAAATTCAAGGATTGGTTTGGGCGGAGGCGGCGGGAGAAATTCCAACGCGCGCAACGCGCCCTCGGCGGAGGGTTCATCGTTCAACATGTGGATCACCGCATCCGTGACCGATGCGCCGATCTCGCCCAGCAACCGCGCGGAGGTTTCATACGACGAAATGTCTTTGAGCGAGGCGAGCAGGTACGGAATCGCATCCGCTGAGTTGATCTTTGCCAGCGCCGTGAGGATGCTGTTCTTTACGATGGCGTCCAGCCGTCTGTCTTTCAATTCGTTGACGAGGAACTGGAACGCTTCAAGATCGCCCCAAGCGCCCATCGCTTCGATGGCGAGCAGGCGTTCTTCGAGGTCCCCGAGGGCGGCGGTGTGGCGGAGGTGGTGGATGGCTTTGTTAATTTCTTCACCGCGAAGGAGCGAAGGAAGCCAAGAGTCTTTTTGTTCGCCAAAAGAAATTGAGAACTGGAGAATTTCGAGCGCGGCGGTTGTGCTGACCCGGGCATTCTCATCTTCTAGCAAAGGGGTGAGGAGATTGATCAATGCCGGGGAACGAGGGGATAACGCCGCAAGCGCCGAGACAGCCTGGGCGCGGACATCAGGCTCAACGTCGGAAAGAGAGGCGGCGATGTCCAACAAGGCGGGAGTCGCCTGGGAGTGCGATAACGCTTTGAGGGAGGCGAGTCGCACGAGTGAGTCTGCATCGCTTAATCCAGCAATGAGGGCGGGCGTTGACTCGGGCAGTGAAAGATGACCAACGATCTCAGCGGAAACGCGGCGCACGATCGGGTCGGGGTCGCGTAGTCCGTGGAGGGCGGTTTGCGCGGCGGTCGCATCCTGGCGAAATCCGCCGAAGGGTTGCTCCTCGCTGAAGAAGAGTTGCGGGCGACCCGCGCGGAGCGCATCCACGAGGGCGAGGTTGTAGCCGCGCCATGCTTTGAGGATGAGATACGTGCAACAGAGCGCGGCGATGAAACCGATGATGTAGAGTTGTTGCGGATTGAGCGCCTGTTCGCCGATGACGAGGATGCCGCCCGCAATGAACACGCCCGCCTGCTCCGGCACGCCCCCGACGAACGCGCGCACCTGGTCGCGTTTTTCGTTCGGCACCACGTTGAACATCGTCTGCCAGGCGGGGTCGGCGATACCCGAGAGCAGGAGCATTTGCATAAATCGAAACGCAATGATGATGACGAAAAGAGGAGATACGATGAGCGCGCCAAAGCCGAGGGCGTAGACGATTGGGAACGCAAGAATGCACGCCATGATGCCGAATCTCGCAAACAGACGGTTGGCAAAAAAGAGCGAGGCAAGGAACGCGCCCGCGGTGGTGAGTCCGTTGAAGATTCCCAGAAAAGAGGCGAGGGAGTTTTCGTCGGGGAATTGTTCGGCGATCACTTTCGAGAACGGCAAAGCGA
>CAYPCK010000094.1:0-902 GCA_964409185.1 uncultured Anaerolinea sp.
GGCAAAACACTTTCGCGGAGGCGCATCATGCCAGTAATGAACGATGTTTTGGGAGTCATCATGGGGGGCGGCAGGGGAGCAAGGTTATACCCTCTCACCGCCATGCGCTCGAAGCCCGCTGTGCCGATTGCGGGAAAGTACCGGCTGATTGACATCCCCATCAGTAACTGCATCAACTCCGGCATTTTCCGCGTGGCGATTCTCACCCAGTTCAATTCTGTTTCGCTCCATCGGCATATTTCCCAAGCCTACAATTTCGACGCGTTCCACACCGGCTGGGTGGAGATCCTCGCCGCGGAGCAAACCCCCGAAAGCGGCGACTGGTATCAGGGCACCGCCGACGCGGTGCGCAAGCAATTGTTCGAAATTCAGGCGACCGGGGCGGAGTATGTGTTGATCCTCGCCGGCGATCATCTCTACCGCATGGACTATCGCGAGATGGCGGAGTTTCACTGGGAGAAAAATGCCGACATCACCGTGGCAGTTCAACCCGTGGCGCGAAGCGAAGCGTCCAGGTTCGGCATCCTCAAGCGCGAGGTTGACGGTCGCATCTCTGATTTTGTGGAAAAGCCCAAGGATGCGGAAGTCCAGAAAAAATTTTTCAGCCGCGATGACGAAGAGCGCCCGTTCCTCGGCTCGATGGGGATTTACATGTTCAACACCAAAGTGTTGATCGACCTGCTCACGTATCACCCGCGGCACGACGATTTCGGCGGCGACATCATTCCCGAGGCGATCAAATCGCACGAGGTGTTCGGCTTCGACTTCGACGGGTATTGGGAGGATATTGGGACGATCCGTTCGTTTTATGAAACCAATCTGCAGTTGACGAGTTCCAACCCGCCGTTCAATTTTTATGATGCGAAGGCTCCTATTTATACGCACGCGCGTTTTTTGCCCGG
>CAYPCK010000094.1:912-7582 GCA_964409185.1 uncultured Anaerolinea sp.
ACAGCACATTGCAGGCTGTGTTGATCGCGGCGGGGTGCCGCATTCGCAAGGCTGAAATTACGCATTCCATCGTGGGAATCCGCAGTCAGGTTTCGGAGGGAACGGTCGTCAAGGATAGTATCGTGATGGGCGCGGATTATTACCAGGCAAAGCGCGGGAACCTCCCGCTTGGCATCGGCGCGAACTGCCACATCGAATCGGCCATCCTCGATAAGAATGTGCAAATCGGCGATGGCGTGGTGATCCAACCCTTCCCGCGCGGCAGGGATGTGGACGGCGACCGATACTTCGTGCGCGACGGCATCGTGGTCATCGCAAAAGATACGGAAATACCGGCTGGAACTCGCATCGCGCCGGAATGACATTCATCTCACCATCGAAAGGTATCGAATACTCGCATGGAGTTTTACGGGTCTGTAGTTCTCATCGTTGTGCAATTGATCTTTCTGGAGGGGATTCTCTCCATTGATAATGCCGCCGTGCTGGGCGCGATGGTGGCGCCCCTGCCGGACGACAAATCGATCCCCTGGCCCCCATGGTTGAGCGGGTTGGGCAAACGGCTCGACCCGTTTTTAGGCAACCAGCGGCTCGCCGCCCTGCGGGTGGGTTTGCTCGGCGCATACGTCGGGCGCGGGGCGATGTTGTTCATCACCAGTTTTCTCATCGAAAACCCCTGGGTGCGGGTCGTGGGGGCGTTGTACTTAATTCGCCTCGCGTTCAACGAGTTGGGAGATACCACCCCCGGTGTGGATACCGCGGAGGAAGTCCGCCACAAAGCCGAGGGGGTCTCGTTCTGGTCGGTGGTGCTGACCATCGAATTGATGGACCTCGTCTTCAGCATTGATAACGTGATCGCCGCCGTCTCGCTCTCGGATGAGTTGTGGGTGGTGATGCTCGGTGTGGGGATCGGCATCCTCGCCATGCGCTTCGCCGCCGGGTTGTTCAGTTACGCGGTGGAACGCTGGCCCATCCTCAAACCCGCCGCGTACGTGCTTATCCTCAACATCGGCGCGCAACTAATCCTCGAACAGCTCTGGCATGTCGAGATCTCGGAAGGGACGCGTTTTTTCATCTCCGCGGGCATCATCGTCGGATCACTTTTGTATGCCCGACTCGCATTCCTGCAAACGTTGAAGCCGGTCTTGATGGGATTGTCATTTCTCATGGGCGTCACCAACAAAGCCATCGACCTGGCGATCCTGCCGTTACGGATGTTATTTCAATGGGTATTCAACGGGTTTCGGGTTTCAAGAGCGGAAGGCGCTTGAAAACGCGCTTTGCTTGACATCCCCCGCCCCGTGAATTAAACTGAATTCGGTTGGGGAGTAGCCATGGCGTCCACGACGCCAACGCGTTGTCGTCAGGACATGGCAAAGCTGCCATCGGCAACCGGAACGCTCCCAAAGCGTATGGCGAGACCATCACGATACTTGTGGTGGTCTCGTTTAATTTTTCTCGAACACTACTGCATTCTTCGATCAGGAGACGCTCTGAATGGCACACGACAACACGGCACAGGAATGGCACGCGCTGAAAGCCGAAGACGTTTTGAGTCACTTGCGGGTTGAAAATCGAGGGTTGACTTCGGCACAGGCGAAGGAACGCCTCGCCCATTACGGACCCAACCAACTCGACGAAGCGCCGCGCCCGACCTTCCTGCAAATGCTATGGGAGCAGTTAAATAATTTCGTTGTCATCCTCCTGATCGTTGCGTCGGTCATCTCGGCATTATTGGGCGATTACGTGGAAGCCGCGGCGATCATGGCGATCGTGGTCTTGAATGCCGTGTTGGGGATTGTGCAAGAGCGTCGCGCCGAGGAGGCGCTGGCGGCGTTGAAAAAACTCGCCGCACCCGACGCGCAGGTAATTCGGGATGGGAAGCGGATGTCCATCCCCTCGTATGAACTGGTGCCCGGCGACATTGTCTTCCTCGAAGCGGGGAATTTCATCCCGGCGGATATCCGCCTACTGGAAGCGGTCAACCTGCGAGTGGAGGAGGCTTCACTGACCGGTGAATCGCTCCCGGTTCAAAAGAACGCCGCAACGGTGCTCGATAAAAATGTGCCGCTGGGCGATCGCAAAAACACCGCGTTCATGGGCACGCTGGTCTCGTACGGTCGTGGGCGCGGCGTCGTCACCAGCACGGGGATGCACACGCAACTGGGACTGATCGCCTCCCTGCTT
Source organism: uncultured Anaerolinea sp. (assembly GCA_964409185.1). Lineage (GTDB taxonomy): Bacteria > Chloroflexota > Anaerolineae > Anaerolineales > Villigracilaceae > Defluviilinea. Next base: position 3,097 of record CAYPCK010000094.1, read on the forward strand.
CAAAACGTGGAAACCGAAGAAACGCCGTTACAAAGAAGGCTCGACCAACTCGGGAAATCTCTCAGTATCACTTCATTAATTCTCGTGGCGATCGTGTTCATCGTGGCGCTCATCAACCAGACGAACATCGATGAATTGTTCACGAAGCCCCTCGCGTATTTGAGCAAATTTGCCGAACAGATCACCGAAGTGTTCATCATCGCCATCAGCCTTGCCATCGCCGCCGTGCCGGAGGGACTCCCCGCTGTGGTGACGATTTCACTGGCGTTGGGCATGCGCGAGATGATCAAACGTCACGCGCTCATCCGCAAATTGTCTTCGGTGGAAACGCTCGGCTCCGCCACCGTCATCTGCTCGGATAAAACCGGCACGCTCACCCAAAACGAAATGACCGTTACCCGCATGTGGGTGGATGGACAGTTCATCCACATCACCGGGACGGGCTACGCGCCGACCGGTGATTTTCTGGTTGACGGCAAAAAGATCAACATCCCGGGCTATCCCGCCGTTCAGACCGCCCTGTGGCTGGGACTATTGAACAACGACGCCTTGCTGGAGACCACCGGCGAGGAGGAGGAACAGCGCACCTACAGAATCGTCGGCGACCCCACCGAGGGCGCGCTGTTGGTGGCGGCGGTCAAAGCCGGCGCCATGCACATGGAGATCCGCGAGGCGTACCCGCGCGAGAACGAAGTGCCGTTCGACTCGGAACGCAAGCGCATGATCACCATCCACGATGTGTTCAAACCGCGGGCAGACGACCCCTCGCCGTTCACCGATGAAAAACATAAATCGTGGGATGTGATCGCCGTGAAGGGCGCGCCGGATGTGGTGCTCGGACTATGCACGCAATATCAAAACATGGACGATGAAGCCGTGCCGCTGGGACCCGCCTCGCGCGACCGCATCCTTGCCGCCAACGACGCGATGACCAAGGACGCCCTGCGCGTGCTCGGTGTTGCGTATCGCATCGTCCGCGATGTGCCCGATAACCCCGCGCAAATTATTACCAACGAACTCGAACACGACCTGATCTTCGTCGGCTTGCTGGGCATGATCGACCCGGCGCGGACCGAGGTGAGGCCGGCTCTGGAGGCAGCGCGCAAGGCCGGCATCCGCACGATCATGATCACCGGCGATTATCCGAACACCGCAAAGGCCATCGCCGAAACCATCGGTTTGCTCCGCCCCGGCAAAAAAGTGATGACCGGCGCCCAACTGGATTCGACCAGCGATTACGACCTCAAGAACATCATCGAAGATACCGATGTGTTCGCGCGCGTTTCCCCCGAGCACAAACTCCGCATCGTGGACGCGTTGCAGGCAAAGGATGAGATCGTGGCGATGACCGGCGACGGCGTGAACGACGCGCCCGCCATCAAACGCTCCGACATCGGCGTGGCGATGGGCATCACCGGCACCGACGTGGCCAAGGAAACCGCCGACATGGTCCTCACCGACGATAACTACGCCAGCATCGTCTCGGCGGTGGAGCAGGGACGCATCATCTACTCCAACATCCGCAAGTTCGTGTTCTTCCTGCTTTCCTCGAACATCGCCGAGATCATGATCATCTTCCTCGCCACCCTCGCGGGACTGCCCGCGCCTCTCACCGCCATTCAACTGCTCTGGCTTAACCTCATCACCGACGGCGCCCCGGCGCTCGCCCTCGCCGTCGAAAAAGGCGACCCGGACATCATGCAACAAAAACCTCGCGCCAAGACCGAGCCCATCGTCAACCGTTCGATGAGCATCGGGCTGGTCGTGCAGACCGTCGCGCAGACCTCCGCGGTGCTGGCGGCGTTCGTCCTCGGTTTGATCTGGCATCTCGAAGCCGGCGCCGTTCTGGTGGGCAACCCGCTCACCTACATTCTCGACCACGATTGGCGCGGCGTGGATGTGCAAACCGCCGAGACCATGGCGTTCGTCACGCTTTCGCTGACGGAACTCTTCCGCGCTTACACCGTCCGTTCGGAGCGCGCTTCGGTGTTCACGATCGGCGTTTTTTCCAATCAGTATATGCAATACGCCGTCGGACTTTCGATCACATTGTTGCTGTTGGTGGTCAATGTTCCCTTCCTGCAACCGATCTTCAACACCCATTTCCTCGCCGCCCGCGAATGGGGCGTGGTGCTCGGGCTGGCATTGATCCCCGCAGTTGCGGAGGAAATTACGAAGATCTTCCTGCGCAGGAACAAACCGGCATAATCAATGTCCTTACGCAATACGCAGCGCGTGCTACGTATAACGGATTGCGTATTTTTATTTAATCCGAAATGTTTTACGATGGATGGACGTCAACCCTTTGCGTTTCATTGCCGACCTGTGCGCCTGCGTGCCATACCCTTTATGTTTCCCCAGCCCGTAACCGGGAAAGCGCCCGTCGAGTTCGTGCATCAACGCGTCGCGTTCGGTCTTGGCTAGGATGGACGCGCACGCAATGCTCAGGCAGTGCGCGTCGCCTTTGATGATGGATGTTTGTGGGATTTGGATCTGGGGGAGTTCGAGCCGAAAATCGGCGAGCAAATATTGCGGTGTGATCGAAAACTGATGCAGCGCGCGGATGGCGGCAAGCCGCGTGGCGCGCACGATCCCCTGCGAATCAATTTCATCGGCGGCGGCGTACCCGACGCTCCACGTCAGGGCAACCCCCTTGACGATGGGCGCGATCGCGTCACGCATACGGGTGGTCAACTGCTTGGAGTCGCGAACCCGGCTCAACGTCGAGGCAAGAAGCGTTTTGTCGCTGGGCAGAATCACCGCGCCCACGGCGACCGGTCCCGCCAGCGCGCCGCGCCCGGCTTCATCCAACCCGGCGATGAATTGCAATCCGCTTTCCCAGAGATCCGTTTCGAATTTCAGGCTGGGGTTAACGTTTGCCATATCCGCCGCGCAAATGATTGAGGTGAATGCGGAAAATATCGCCGATCATGCGGAGCGCGTCGCGCACCGCGCTTACTTTCGATTCTGCCTGGTAATACCAGTGGATGGGAACCTCGCGGATGCGATACCCACTGCGGCGCGCCATGAACAACAACTCGATATCGAACGACCAGCCGGCGAGCGTTTGTTTAGAGAATAGTTCGTCTGCGACCGCCGCGCGAAAACATTTGAATCCGCATTGCGTGTCGTTCAGCCCCGGCAAGATCAGCGCCTGAATGATGTAGTTGATGCCGCGCCCGCCCAAATGACGATACGGCGGTTCATTGTAGCGTACCGAGCCTTTTGCTTCGCGCGAAGCGATCAGGATATCGAAATCGCCCGCCGCGGGTGGAATGAATTTTACGATCTCTTCCACTGGCATCGAAAGGTCCGCGTCGCACATGAAACGAAATTCGCCTTTCGCCTCGAGCATCCCGCGCCGCACCGCCGCGCCTTTGCCGCGCTCGCTTTGGATCACGCGAATGTTTTCATGATCGTCGGCAAACGCACGCGCGACCTCGAAGGTTTGGTCGGCGCTCCCGTTTTCGACGACGATCACTTCGGAGGTGAAAGATTGCTTTTGCAAAAAACGAAACACCTGCTCCAACGTCTCGGGCAGGCGGCTTTGTTCGTTATGAGCGGGGATGATGACGGATAGAAAGATGGACAAGAACGCACTCAAGACATGCGGAAGATCACATACCCAAACACCGCCAGGATGCACACGAGCACGAGCGCCATCCCGGCCAGGAAGGCGATCTGACCCAGAGTCAGCCCTAGGATGCGACGAGCGCGGTTCGTTCCGGATGTGGGACCTGATTCGCCCCGCGTTTGCGGCAGCGCCCGCACAGCCGCCGCATCCTCCGCCATGGCAAAATCAAAATCGGCGGGGTTGATCGGTTTTTCCTCCTCTGCGGCGCTAAAGATGGCGCGCGCCCGCGAAACATTCTCCTGCCGAGGCATGGGCATCGCGCTCTGCTCCCGTTCCGGGCGCGGCGTGGCAACGGGCACCGGCGGTGGAGGAGGATTCGTTTTCTCTTTGGGCGGGCGCGGGTTGATGATGCGCTCCACCATGTCGAGGATCGAGTCAGAGCGCAGGATGGGCATACTGTTGGAAAGTCCGGTGACGAACGGCTTGATCCCGTCCACCATCAAAACGCGGATCGCGGGTTTATCCGATTCCACGTGCAAGCCCGGGTCTGCCGCGATCAACACGGATTCGATCGGCTCGGGCACCCTCACGCCCTGCCGCTCGATGAAGACCGTCAGCGCTCGGGCCATCCGCGCCGTGTGCTGGATGAGGTTCACGGGCGCGGGTTTGAATCGGTTGCCCGATTCCACATTCCACGCCTCGCCGCGGGCTTCATATCTGCCTTTCAGGTAGGTAATATTGATGACGAACATCCCCGCGGGCCCGATCAAAATCATCGGAATCATGATGCCGCTCTGCCCCAAGGTCTGGTTGCGGATCAGCGTATATCCTTTTTCAAGGTTGCGGTCGAAAAATGTGATGATCGCCTTTTGCGCCAGTAACTCGGTGGGCCAGTTGGAACCGAACTTCAAC
>CAYPCK010000095.1:0-7542 GCA_964409185.1 uncultured Anaerolinea sp.
ATCTAAGCAAGCAGTTCAATCATAATTTTTGGGCGGTGGAAGGCGTGTCCATCCGTGTGCAACCCGGTCAGATCCTTGCGCTGCTGGGTCAAAATGGCGCGGGGAAGACAACCACCGTGCGCATGTTGACCGCGCTGATCCACCCAACGCGCGGCTGGGCGCGCGTGGCTGGCTACGATGTGACGAAGGCCCCCAAGGAAATTCGTTCGAATGTGGGCGTGCTTACCGAGCAACATGGTTTGTACCTGCGGATGAGCGCGAACGAATATCTCGATTATTTCGGAAAAATTTACGGGCTGGATTCTCATGCGCGCGCAAGACGCAGTAGGCACTTGTTGGAATATTTCGGTCTTGCTGAGGCGGCGCATCGCCGTTCGGGGGAATATTCAAAAGGGATGAAGCAAAAACTTGCTCTTGCCCGCTCACTGATCCATGATCCTTGCGTGTTATTGTTGGATGAACCGACCTCCGCCATGGATCCGGAATCTTCCCGCCTGGTGCGCGATGAGATCGCCCGTTTGCGTTCCTCCCAGCGGACGATCATCATTTGTACCCATAACCTTGCCGAAGCCGAGGCGCTGGCGGATCACATTGCCATCATTTATCGCGGAAAGATTCTCTTGAATGGTACGTTGGATGAACTAAAACAACAGGTGTTGGGTCCGGTGGAGTATGAGGCAAAGTTCGCGGAGGTGTTTGACGCCGATGGTCTCGACCTGCCTGCCGGGGTGGAGATCGTGTCGAGGAATGAAACCAGCCTCAAATTTCGGATTGATGCGCCGCAGTCGGCGAATCCCAAACTGGTGCATGCGTTGACGTCGCGAAACGCTCCCTTGGTTTCGTTTCAAGAAGTGCCGAGAAAACTGGAACAGGTATATTTGAAGACCATGGCGGACGCGCAGGGGTTGGCGTATGCGGCGTAATTGGGATGCCATTTGGATGGTGGCGCGGCGCGAGTTTGTGGATCAATTCCGCGATTGGCGCATCGTCGCGCCGATGCTCCTGCTGGTGACCTTGTTCCCGTTTATTGCGGATGATACGACCGAGCAAGCGATTCGGTTCATGAACCGGTTTGGCGGCGACCTGATCCTCGAGCGACTCGTGCCTTTCGTCATCCTCGTGATTGGATTCTTCCCGCTTTCGTTCACGCTGGTTGTTGCCTTGGAGTCGTTCGTCGGGGAAAAAGAACGCGGCACCATCGAGCCGTTATTAAGTTCGCCGCTCGATGATCATCACCTGTATCTGGGAAAATTGCTTGTCGGTATTACGACTCCTCTGGTGTTTAGTTATTCCTCTGTGGGAATTTATCTCATCCTGATCTCGCGGCGGGAGGTGGTGTTGCCGGGCGCGTACCTGCTTTCTCTGGTTTTATTGCTAACGTTCGCCCATGCCGTGTTGATGGTGAGTTCAGCCATCGTGATTTCGGTGCAAGCCACGAGCATTCGCGCCGCGAACCTGCTGGCATCGTTCGTGGTTGTCCCGGTGGCGTTTTTGCTTCAAGGGGAAACGGTGCTGATATTTTGGGGCAATGAGGGCGTGTTGTGGTACGCGATCGCGGCGGTGACGTTGCTCTCCGCATTGATCGTCCGCCTGGGGCTTTCGCATTTCCGCCGCGAATATTTGCTGGGGAGGGAGATCGATACGCTCAACATTAAGTTGATGGCGCGCGCATTTGCTTCGCGATTTATCGGAAAAGCGGAATCGGTTTATGAATGGTATGTCCATGAATTGTCCGTAACATTGCGCGAATTGCGACGCTCCCTGGGGTTGGTGACGTTCCTCGGGTTTGTCGCAATTGTGGCGAGTTATTTGTGGGTGGTCACCATAGTGCCAGCGTATCTGGATATTTCACCGGAAATGACGGATCGTATCAACACCCTGGTGAATCAAAACCTGAGCGACCTCGACGACGCGAGTCGCCAGATTCCCGCCCCATTGTTATTTTTTCATAACGCGCGCGCGATTGTGCTGATGCTTTTGTTGGGAATTGTCTCGTTTGGAACGCTGGGAGTCACTTTGTTCCTGGTCAATATGGGATTCGTCGGCGGCGTGCTGGGCGGTGGAACTCTGCTCGGCGTGTCGCCCTGGCTGTTGTTCGCCGCGGGGATTCTGCCTCACGGAATTTTCGAGTTATCTGCTGTTTTTCTCTCGGTAGCGGCAACCTTGAAAGCGGGGGCTTTGCTGGTCACCCCCCAACCGGATCAAAGTTTGGGCGAACTCCTGCTTGTCGCCCTGGCAGATTGGCTACGAATCTTTGTCGGAATTGTCGTCCCGTTTCTCGCCATCGCGGCATTAATCGAAGTGTACGTGACGCCACAACTTCTCAAAACGGTTCTCTAGGAGGGAATGATGCCAAAAGTAATCATCCTGGGTTCGTCCAATGCGGTGCCTTCCATTGGTCATGAGAACACCCACCTTGTCATTGTCGGTAACCAGCGGACCATCCTCGTGGATTGCGTCAGCACCCCGGTCGTGAGACTCGAACAGGCAGGCGTGGACTTTAACTCGCTGACCGATATCGTCATCACCCATTTTCATCCCGACCATGTGGCGGGCGTGCCGCTTCTCCTCATGGATATGTGGCTGATGGGGCGCACCAAGCCTGTCAACATTTACGGTTTGCATTACACCATGGATAAACTGGAAAGCCTGATGGGATTTTACGGCTGGGGTGAATGGCCCAACTTCTTCCCCGTCGGGTTTTACCGCCTGCCCGAGGCGGAAATGGCGATGGTGATGGACTGTGACGAGTTTTGTGTCCGTTCCTCGCCTGTTCACCATATGATTCCGACCATTGGTCTACGCATCGAATGCCTGTCGAGCGGTAAGGTATTGGCGTATTCCTGCGATACCGAACCGTGCGAGCAGACCGTGCGCCTCGCCGCCGGAGCCGATGTGCTGATTCACGAAGCGGCTGGCGCCACCTTTGGTCACTCATCGGCAGAGCAGGCTGGTGAGATCGCCGCCAAATCCGAAGCGGGCGCGCTCTACCTGATCCATTATCCGACCGGGCGATTCGGCGGGAGAGATATCGCCGCAGAAGCGCGAAAGACCTTCAAAGGCGATGTGATCGTAGCAACCGATTTCATGACCATCGACTTATAAAATAATCCCTCTCCAGAGCATTTTCGGGAGAGGGATTATTACCAGCCGGAAATATACGGTTCCCATTCGTGGTATTCATGCAAATGTTTACCGAAGATATACGACGCATTGGCTGGGGGCTCCTTGGGAGAATGCGATAATCGCATGTGTGATTCCTCCATGCGGCGGCCCCCTTTTTTGTGGTTGCAGGAAGGGCAGGCGGCAACCACGTTCGTCCAGATGTGCGCGCCTCCCATGTGCCGGGGAATCACGTGATCCACCGTCAACCCGCCCTCGCGCTTGCCGCAATACTGACAGGTATAATTATCACGGCGGAACACCTCGCGCCGCGTCAACTTGACGTGCGGGCGCGGCTTATGAACCTGGCTTTCCAAGCGGATGACGGAAGGGCGCGGGATCAATTCTCGAATCGTTCGAATGTGCCCGCGGCCGTTCAGCACCATATCCGCCTTGCCAGCCAGCAATAAACCGACTGCCCGTCTCGTGGTACACACGTTGATCGGTTCGAAATTGGCGTTCAAAACCAATACAGGCTCGTGCATTCTGGCTCCACAACAGGCACGATTATACTGCCGAATAAATGAAATCGTGGAAGCCCCCGCGCGGGGGTACAGGAGCGAATGTGAATATTCTCGTTGCCGGCGGCACCGGCTTTCTGGGGTCTGCGCTAACGACAAGATTGCTTGCCGATGGTCACCATATTGCGATCCTTACACGGCAGGATGTAAACAAGCCGAACCATTTTCGTTGGGACGGAAAAACCGTCGAGGGGTGGGGTCATCTCATTCGGGATATGGACGCGGTGATCAATGTAACCGGATTCAGCACCGATCACTGGCCCTGGACGAAACGACGCAAACAGCAATTCGAAGATTCTCGGGTCTTTCCCGCCCGTGCGATTGCCTCTGCCATAGCGGGCTCTTCCCGCCGCCCGCGCATTTACCTCCAGACATCGGGGATCAACCATTACGGTTTGCGAGGCGCTACTGTCGCCGATGAATCGACGCCGCCCGGAGACGATTTTCTTGCCCGCTTGACCGTCCTCTGGGAGGCGGCTTCGGAGCAGATCGAGCGACTCGGAGTCCGCAGGGTGATCTGCCGTACCGCGGTTGTGTTATCTCGCCGCAAGGGCTTGTTCCCTCTGATCAAATTACCGGTCTCGTTATTCTTTGGAGGAAAATTCGGCAATGGATTGCAAGCCATGCCATGGATTCACCTGACCGATCAAATCGCCGCCATCGAATTCCTGCTCAACCACAAAACGGCATCGGGCTCATTTAACTTGATCGCCCCCGAGCAGACGTCTAATGCTGATTTTATGGAATCGGTAGCCAAAGCGCTCAAGCGACCGTACTGGTTTCACATTCCATCCTTCCTGTTGCGAATGACGCTCGGTGAAATGAGCGTGCTGCTCACGGAAGGGCGATACGCGTACCCCAAGCGACTTCTAGAATTGGGCTTCAAGTTTAAATATGGGACGCTAACAAACGCTCTGCAAAATTTACTCAACTCCGAAGGAGTTAAAAGATGAAAAGATTTGCAATTCTCATCCTGCTGTGGGTGACGGCGTGCGCTCCGGGCGGCGCGCCGCAGGGCGTCATACAACCCCTGCCGACGGCGTTCATTGGCGAATCGTATCCGACTGTGCAATCTGCACCGGCGGCGCCGGTTCAATCCTCCAGCGGCATCAATGTGAGCGCGACGCATGCCTGGCGGGATGGGAAGGATGTGAATGCCGATGTGTGTTTTACATTGATCGATGGCTCGGATTGGTCCATCTGGGGCGCGAGTTTGCAATACGGCGATGTCGTGTTATTCGACTTCGCCTCCACCCTATTAAGCATACAGGAACCTGTGGAGGGCGCCTCCGGTCTGCGGTGCGATACGGTATCCTTTTTCAACGTGCCGCCGGACGCTGATCTATCGTCTGTGGTTATCACCGTCGAAGCCATCGCCGCCCCGCCGCGCCCCGAAGAGTATTGCGATATCTACATGCCGAAGATTCAGCAGGCAATGCTCGAGCGAGGGACCGGGATCACGCTCGGGTGCGCGGATGTGAACGGCGCGCCGGTCATGCAGGTGGTGGGCAAACCAGATAGCCTGTCGCAGGAGGTAGCGGAGCAGATCGTCTTCAGCGATGAATTCTATACCGTCAGCGGTCCATGGTCGTTTACTTTCAATCTTGGGCAGTGATGGTTTATAATCGGCGCATGCTCTCAGGAATGTATTATTCCCCCCGCGTCTAACCAGGCGATGGCGACTTGACCGCGTGGCGCGCTCGCCGCTTAAGGCTCGCGCCCCCCGTTTTTTTTTTTAGCTCCGGAGGTAGGTTGTGTATATTGAAGTACAAGTCGAATTATTGTTGCAAGGCACCGACTATGGCGACGAAGAAATCGCAAAGACAATGGCGGCTGAACTGCGCCAGCGACTCATCCAAGCCCAAAAGGAGAATCGCCCGTTACGGGTGTACTGCGGCTACGACCCGACCTCGACCGATCTGCACCTCGGGCATACGATCTCCATGCGGAAGTTGCGCCAGTTTCAAGACCTCGGTCACGAGGTGACATTTCTGATCGGTAGTTACACAGCGCTAGTCGGCGACCCCTCGGATAAAAATAAAGCGCGCCCGATCCTTACCGAGGAGCAGGTGGCGGCGAACGCCAAAACGTACGCCGAACAGGCTTTCCGCGTGCTAGATCGGTCAAAGACCCTAGTTCGCTACAACGGAGAATGGTTGAGCGAACTTTCGTTGCTAGACTTGATTCGCTTAGGGCAGAACTTCACGGTTCAGCAATTCCTTGCCCGCGAAAATTTTTCCAAGCGATTGGAAAAAGGCGAAGCCATCTACCTGCACGAAACCTTCTATGCGTTGATGCAGGGATATGATGCAGTTGCGATGCAAACGGATGTTCAGGTCGGCGGCTCGGATCAGTTGTTCAACATCATAGTGGCGGGGCGGAAATTGCAAGAGGCGCTTGGGCAGAGACCGTTGGTCGGAGTCATCACGGGCATTTTACCCGGCACCGACGGCGTGCTGCGCATGTCAAAATCCACGGGTAATGTCGTCCCCATCAACAGCGGCGCGCAGGATATGTACGGTAAGTTGATGTCGATTCCCGATTTTGCCATGGGCAAATACATGCGGCTGGTCACGCGCTGGAGCCCCGGCGAGATCGAGGGCATCGAAAAGCAGATCGCCGAAGGGAAGACTCACCCTCGCGATGCCAAGATGCGGATGTCGCGCGAGATTGTATCCATTTTCTACGGCGAAGCAGAGGCGGCGTCGGCGCAGGAAGCGTTCGTAAAAATGTTCCAGCAAAAGGAAATTCCCGATGAAATGTCGGAGCATCGCCTGCAATCCGGGCAGTCTGTTATGGAGGTCATCCTTGCGGCAGGGCTTGCCCGAAGCAAGTCTGAAGCGCGCAGGCTATTCGACCAGAAAGCCGTGCGGCTGGACGGTGAGACCATCGAGCGAGGCGATGTGGTTTTTCCGCATCCGGGGGTTTTGCAGGTGGGCAAGCGGAAATTCTTGCGCGTAAAATAAATAAATGGATGGCAATGCCATCCATCCTCATTCTTCCCGCGTCATCATCGCAAGAAATATTTCCACGACCTTCGGGTCGAAGATAATACCCGCATTGTTGCGGATGTACTCCGCCACACGTTGGCGCGGCCACGCGTTTCGATACGGGCGATCCGATAACAAGGCATCCCAGACATCGACCACGGAAAATATCCTCGCGGCGAGGGGAATCTGATCGCCCTTCAAACGATTGGGATACCCGCTTCCATCCCAATGTTCGTGATGACAATAGGGGATATCGAGCGCGGGACGCAGGAATTCGATGGGGGAAAGCAAGTCGTAAGCGTATTGCGGATGACGGCGCATTTCATCCCACTCCGGCTCATTGAGCGGTCCTGTTTTCTTCAAGATCTGGTCTGGCACGCCCATTTTCCCAATGTCATGAAGCAAAACGCCCCGATACATATTCACCAATTCATCGTCCTTGATGCCCATTCGCTTCGCGAGCATCAGTGTCAGGTCGGTAACGCGCCGCGTGTGCCCCTCGGTTTCCCGATCCCTGAGTTCTAACGCGCGCGCCCAGCCTTCCAGCGTGGTGTCGTATGCCTGAGTAAGTTCCTGGTTGGTCTTTTGCAGGTTATCGAACAAATGCGCGCTGTCGATCGCGATCGCCGCCTGCCCAGCAAGGGTTTGGAGGAACTGCATCCAATCGGCGTTGACTTGAAGCGGAGATCGATGGAACGCCTCGAAAACTCCCTTGATCTGACCCTTTACAATCAGCGGGACGCCAATGTACGTGACAAACCCCTCGCGTGCGATCAACGGGTCGCGGCGCGCCTCCGCTGAATTTTTTAAGTCGGTGATGTGATCGATTCTTCCCTTCATAAGAACCTTCCCCGCCAACCCTTCGCCGA
>CAYPCK010000096.1:0-7489 GCA_964409185.1 uncultured Anaerolinea sp.
GATCATGCGTTTGGTGAGATCGCGCAAGGCGGAACAAGACGCGGCGCGAACATGGCGGTCCTGCGCGTGGATCACCCAGATGTGGAAGATTTCATCGTGTGTAAGATCAACGAGAATCAAATTACCAATTTCAACATCTCCGTCGGCATCACCGACGCGTTCATGCGCGCGGTGAAGAACAACGAAGAATGGGAACTGCGCTTTCCCGATATGAAGGAGATGAAGAAAAAAGGATTCAGCGGCACGCTTGAACAAGCCGAAGCCGCGGGGATCAAGATCAACACGTATAAAAAGGTCAAAGCCCGTGAAATATTCGATAAGATCGTCAGGCAGGCGCATCACAACGGCGAGCCGGGCGTGCTGTTTCTCGATGCGGCGAATCGCTCGAACCCTGTTCCGCATTTGTATCCGCTGGAGGCGACGAATCCATGTTTTGTTGGCTCGACGCGTATTGCAACTGACTTAGGTTTATTGACAATTCAGGAACTTGCTGAGTCAGGAGTGGGAATCATGGTAGCCACCGATGCGCGAGCTCCAGAAGGCGGATATGGTTCTGCGGGCCAAAATTTTGGCGTTGCATATCGAATTTCCTTCCCCGCCTGGAAGACTCGTGAAAACTCACGGGTTCTGAAGTTAACCACGAAACATGGATACACAATTACCGCCACGCTTGACCATAAATTCCTTACACCGAATCGCGGTTACATTGAATTGGAAGACCTCCAGTCAGGTGATGCTTTGCTCTTGCAATCCGGCGAGGGTGCCTGGAGTCGCAATTCCATACTGCCGAACGTCGAATATATTCAGGAGAAAATGGCTGTGATGGCTCGCGGCGGCGACCATGCTTCGGGACACACAAAAACCCGCCGCGATTTTGCAGAACAGTATTCAAATCTACCCAAGAATTGGACACATGAACTTGGCGTTCTAGTTGGCACATTGGTTGGCGATGGCTGGCTAAGCCCAACCAGCAATTCACCTGTAGGAATGGTGTTCAATTACGAAAACGCCGAATTGCTGAATATTGTCCGCCAGACTGTCCAAACTTATTTTGGGTCAGGGCATATACATGAGCGCGGTTCTGTCCGTCAGTTGACTTTGGGTAGATTGCCCTACGAATTTTTCTCTTCACTCGGCGTATCATCCGCACGCGCACATGAAAAGCGGGTTCCGCATTCGATTTGGTCGGCACCGCGCGAGGCAGTCGTCGGTTTCCTGCAGGGGCTCTTCACGACCGATGGCACGGTCAATGTGTCGTCATATAAAAAATCCTGCAGCATTCGCCTCGCGAGTTCGTCCGTTGATTTGTTGCGCGACGCGCAATTGTTGTTGCTCAACTTCGGAATTGTGACTCGGATTCGCCAACGCCGTGATGCTGGTTATCGAAATATGCCTGACGGGAAAGGCGGTTCGAAAGAATATTTCACGCAGGCAGATTACGAATTGGTCATTGACAAGGCAAATCGTGACAAATTCGTCTCTGAAATTGGTTTCCTCGATTCTGCCAAACAGAACAAAGTGCAGGAATTTATTTTCAGCAAGACGCGCCACTCAAATTCGGAGACATTCGAGACCACTATTGTTTCGATTGAAGATGCTGGGTACGCCGATGTTTATGATCTGACTGAGCCGCAAACTCACAGTGTAATCGCAAACGGAATCGTCGCGCACCAATGCGGTGAGCAATGGCTTGGACCGTACGAAAATTGCTGTCTCGGTTCGGTGAATCTCAACGAGCATTGCGGTCCGGACGGAACCGTGGATTGGGAATTACTCCGCCAGAGTGTTGTGCTTGCCGCGCGGTTCCTCGATGATGTTGTTGAAGCCAACGCGTATGTTCCCGCTGTTCCGCAGTTAACCGACGCGGCGCACAAGGCGCGGCGCATCGGGCTGGGCATCATGGGTCTCGCGGATTTGATGTATCACGTGGGAGTCCGCTATGGCTCGAAGCAGGGACAGGAGTTCGGCGCGCAAGTGATGGAGTTCGTGCGTTATCACGCGATGGTCACGAGCATCGAATTGGCGAAGGAGCGCGGCGCGTTCCCCGCCATCGAAGGAAGCATTTACGACAAGAAGAATATGAAGTGGGCTCCGCCGCAGACGTTGATTCTATTCGAGACTGACTGGGGCAGGCCGAACGTCGAGTGGGACGCGGTGGTGGATGGAATCCGCAAACATGGAATCCGCAATGCCGCGCAGACCACGGTCGCGCCGACGGGCACCATTGCCACCGTCGCGGGATGTGAAGGCTATGGTTGTGAGCCCGTTTTCGCGCTGGCGTATATTCGTCACGTCAACGATAACGGCAAAGATCTGAAACTCGCGTACGCCAGCCCGCGCTTCGATGAAGCGTTGAAGAAACTCGGCTTGGGCGAAGAGAAACGGCAGGAGATCGTCGAGCAGGTGATGCGCGAAGGCACATGCCAGCACATCAAAGAGATTCCGCAAAGCGTGCGCGATACATTCGTTGTTTCGGCGGATGTGACCGCCGAGGAGCACGTGCGCATGCAAGGCGCGCTACAGGCGTTCGTGGATAATTCGCTTTCCAAGACAGTCAACTTTCCCGCCGGCGCAACGGAAAAAGATGTCGCCACCGCATACCTGCTGGCGTGGGAACTCGGATGCAAAGGCATCACGGTGTACGTAACCGGCTCGCGCGATAAAGTGGTGTTGGAGACGAACGCGACGGCGGAGAAGAAAGTCGGTGGTCGAGTAGGTGCCGAAGGCGGCGTATCGGGATCGGCGCCTCAACCCGCGAGTGCATCTGCCCCGGCTCCCCAAGCGGATTCGTCGCCTGCGTATTTCCACGACCCGAAGAAGCCGCGCCCCAAGGCGTTGACCGGCAAAACGTACAACGTGGAAACGCCCGTCGGCAAGGCGTTCATCACCATCAACGAGAACGGAGGGAACGAACCGTTCGAGGCGTTCATCAATACGGCGAAGGCTGGCTCAGAGACCGCCGCCGTCTCTGAAGCGATCGGGAGACTCATCTCATACATTTTGCGGATGACCTCCACCGTCAAGCCGACTGACCGACTGCGCGAGGTGGTGCGACAATTGATCGGCATCGGCGGCGGACGCTCGCTGGGACTCGGTCCCAACCGCGTGCGGTCATTGCCCGATGGGATCGGTCAGGTGGTCGAGATGTACCTGCGTGAGAAATCGGGTTCCAAGACCGTCGTCGAGGAAAAATCGAATGGCGGCAACGGGAACGGACACAGCGGGCGCACGATCGAGGAGGAAGCCGAAGAAGCAACCCTGCCGTTCTCAGCGATGAAGATCGGCGACTTGTGTCCCGAATGCGGCGAAGCCGCGGTGGTGAATGAGGAAGGTTGCAGGAAATGTTACGCGTGTGGGTTTAGTGAGTGTTGATGGTATAAGGTTGAGCGGACGATGCAAAACGCATCGTCCGCTTTTGTTTTGACATGTATCAATAAGCGATCACCTTGTCCGCTTCCATTGACCAGTCGCCGAGCAGGTCCATATTCCCCATTTCAACTCCATCGGTCATTTCCTCCAGCCCGAGACCTCGGGCTTCGCAGCATGTGCCTCAAGTGGCGACCTCGCCGCGCGCGGCAAGCGACTTGACCATGCGCTCGATGTTATAGTACCCATCGGGCGTTTTTTGTCCCTTGCGGGCGCAATACACGGCATCGCCTACCAGAAAGACCTTCACTTGCGCATCCTCGCGTTTGACCAGATTCAGCGCGTGCCTAAGCGCATTGTAGGGGCGCTCGTTCCCATACGGGGCATCGTTGACCACGAATAAAAATTTCGTTGTCTGCATTTGTACGGCCTTTCGCTATTTTTAATCCCTCGAAAACCTCTCGATGATTTCGCAGGTGTCTTCGAGGGCTTGCTCCGGGTGAATCTTTTCTGAAAAGGTTATACACCGTTCTTTCACAACCTGCGAAGTGACAAGCGTCCTTAATTTTTCGGCAAGCGACATGGCGTTGAATTTGTCCGGGGTGAGCGTAGCGCCGATGCCCAGCCTAGCCACGCGGGCGGCGGTATCGGGCTGGTCGTGCGCCATCGGGCGGATCACATGCGGAATGCCCGCGGCGATCGCCTGCGCGGTGGTGCCGATGCCTCCGTGGTGGACGAGCGCAAGCGCGCGGGGCAACGCCTTGCTGAACGGCACATACGCAAAGTGACGGATGCCCTGCGGAAGGTCGGTGGGCAGTTGTTCGGGGTGCGCAGTGAGCAAGATGCCGCGCCGCCCAAGCCGTTGACATGCCTCGACGCAATCGCGGAAGAAGCGGTCGGCGTGTTTCATGGCTGTCCCTGCGGTAAAAAGAATCGGCGGATCGCCCGCGCTCAAGAAGGACTCCAACTCTTCTGGAAGATTCTCTTCCTCATTTTGTTTGTCGTACAACACGAAGCCGGTCAAGCGAGTCGCCGGGGACCAATCGCGCTGGGGCTGGGCGAACCATTCGGGGAACAAGCCGAGGTTGAGTTGCGGGGAATGCATCCAGCCGCCGAACACGTTGCGCAGGGGAGGCAGGTCGAGGGTCCGCCGGAAGCGGTTGATGTTGGGCGCGAATAATTTATCCAGCAGGAGGGCGTCGATCAAGGTGAACAGTCCGCGCACGGCAAACGGAGGCAGTTTGACCGGCGACATCGGGAAATCGTACGCGCTCCGAAAGGCGGCAGGTTGTAAATGAACGGTGATGAATGGGAAGCCTAATTTTTCGCGCGCGATGTGCGCCGCGAAGAATTGTCCCTGCGCAACAAGGACGGTATTCGCCGGGTCGAAGCCTGCGATGATCTCGTAGGCGGGTTCCATGATCGGGAAGACCACGCGCTCGGCGAAAACCTTGAAGCCTTTGTCCGGGCTCCACAGGTCGGCGTCCTGGATGATCGATAGATAATCCTCCGTTGTGCCGAGACCGACAAATTCGAGTCCCTCATCCCGTGCGGTTGCTTCAAAATAGGGTGAGGTGATCAGGACGACGCGAAATCCGCGTTCTTTGAGTTGTTTCCCGATGCCGATGAACGGGTTGACATCTCCCGCGCTGCCGATGGTGCAAAGCAGGATTGTTTTTGACGATGCGGACATTGACGCTCCTTCAGCCTTTGGGATTCTGGTTCAACTTTTTAAACACTAAGGACACGATGGTCACGAAGGAAAGACCAAGGAAATCAAGACTCTTTTTTTCCCTTTGTGTACTTGGTGTCCTTCGTGGTAAGGTCTTTTTTTCGCCAGGAACGGGAGAGTCGGGATTCTTTTTACACCTGTGCGGATCGCACCAGCCAGACATCCATCTCCCCTTTGCCTTTGACTTCCACTACGCCGCGCGGCTCGCAGACGAATTCATCCTTGATCAGTTCGTAGGTTGCGCGCGTGACTTGCACCGCGCCGCCCAGCCCGTGCGATTCCATGCGGCTGGCGACGTTCACCGCGTCGCCCCACACATCGTAGACGAACTTCCGACTGCCGATGACGCCCGCGATCATGGAACCTGAATTGATCCCGATTCGAAAATTGACGCGTTGACCGTTGCGGAATTGATACGTGGATATGTAGTCGCGCATCTCCAGCGCCATGCGCGCCAACGCCTGGGCGTGGTCGCGACGGCCGCGAGGCACGCCGGAAGCCACCATGTAACTATCACCGATGGTGCGGATTTTTTCGACGCCGTATTTATCGAGGAGTGAGTCGAAAAAGGAGAAGATCTCATTCAACAGTTCGACCATTTCCACCGGGGGGAGTCGCTCCGAAAGGGAGGTGAACCCCACCATATCGGCGAACAACACACTCGCTTCTTCGTAATGGTCGGCAATGGTGCGGCTCTCGTTTTTGAGGATCGCGGCAATCTCCTTCGGTAGGATGTTCAACAACAGCGCTTCGGATTTCGCCTGGAACATGTTTTTCTGCCCGACGAAGTAGTACACCATCAGGAAAACGAGAGAGCCAACCCCGATGAAGTTGATGACAAAAAAGAAGATGACCAGCGATTGCGAGAGGTTGTTTTCGAGGCGCACGTACGATTGCAGGAATCCGCTTACGGCAACGAGGAGCGCAAAGGCGATGAACCAGCGGGGCGCGTGGCGCGGCTCATCGAGTAGCATCGCGCCGAGCGGGCAGATCAAAGACCACAGGATCACCGCGCTCCCGTTGACGAAACCGCCGAGCGCCGCCATGAGAAAGAACGGCAACAGCAGGATCAACGTCAACTGGCTGAATCGAAAGAACCGATATTCGTGCGTCCGCCCGAAGTTGACGATGCTGAGCATGGAAATAAATGAATACGAGAGCGGGATTGCCCCCGCCGTTGGCTCGCCGGAGAACACATACAGCAAGCCCCAGCCAACCCCGGCAACTATGAAAGGGAACGCGCAAAGCACCAGCAACGACTTTTGCAGACGCGTATCGTCGTCGTCCTCCGGGTCTGCGCCGATGCGGGCAATCAACGTAAATATTCGCTGGAAGGGATTCTGTGACAAAACGGTTCTCCTCGTGGTGGAACACGAACTGCTTCGTGCCGATGCGATGGATGATAGCACGGCATTCGCAGAGATTCAAGGATGTTTGATTTTGCAGGTGAGGCGGGATTGCCACGACCCGCTTCGCGGGTCTCGCAATGGGACTTGCAATGTTGAAATTGCCGCGATCACACGTCGCTCTTACGCGCAAAACCCCATACCAACAACCCGGCGATCACCAGCGTAACCGCGCCGATCAGCCAGAAAAGTTTTCTGCCGCTCGAAGGTTGCTCGGGAGGGACGACCGCCGTCACCGCCGAAGTTGGCGCTGTGGTCACAGACGGTGGCGGCGGAGTGAATGTCGCTGGCGCAAATGTGGATGTCACTGTGACGGGAGGCGTCACGCGCAACAGCAGTTTTTGTCCCGGAAAGATCACAGTGGATGCGCTGAGTCCGTTCCAGTTCATCAGGTCGGAAAGCGGCACGTCATATACGTTAGCGATGCTCGATAGCGTTTCTCCGCTTTGCACAGTGTGATAGTAGTTGCCGTCCGCTTCGGGGGTGAGCTTTTGGATGTTGCTCAACGTGGGGCTGGGCGTGATGTTGCCCGGCGCGATCACAAGTTCTTGCTCGATCTGCAGGGGGGTATCTGCGTGAAGCCCATTCAATTCCAGGATTCGATCCACCGGGACGTGGTACGCGTCCGCGATGGTGAACAGCGCTTGATACGGCTGAACCACATGGACGATTTTCCCATTCGCGTCCGGGGTTTGGGTTACCACCATGCCGCGCGGGGTGGGTGTGGCGAATCCCTCGGTATTCTTGCTTGGGATGAACAAACGTTGCCCGGATTGCAGGGGGATGTCGCGCGTTAAGTTATTCCAAATTTCCAAATCCTGAATGGTGATCTGATACGCGACTGCGATGGACCAAAAAGATTGCCCCGCCTGCACAACGTGATAGATTTTCCCCTCGGCATCCGGCGTCGCAATCTGGACGGGGACGATCAACTGCGAAATCGGGCTGATACTCGTACCCGAAGCGGACGCGCCCCCCGATACGG